>DATKVX010000007.1 GCA_035529855.1 bacterium | reverse complement strand
AGCCGCCGCCGGACGCTTGAAGCTCGCCCTCAGCCGCGAGTTGCCCGAGCAACGCCCCACACCCTTCGGGCGAGAAGTCGTACCGTAATTTGGCGCGTATTTCGTCGCGCGATACCGCTTCCCGCAACGGGTCGCGCGCCAGCGAGTCCCTAACCGCTTTCACCGCAGCCTCTTTTATCGGCGCCGCGTCTTTGGCGGGAACGTACTCCGCGCCGAAGCGGGCCGCTACGCCTTTGTCGACCAGCGCCTCGAGCGAGCTGCGCAGCTCGTCTTCCGAGATATGCGCGACGGCGGCCGCCAACTCCGCGACGCGGTAGGCTCGCTTGGGGCCGCGCGGCCTCGTAAAAATCGCCCGCAGGAGCGCGGCCGAGTCCCCCGCCGCGGCCTCCAGCTTCCGGAGTTCGTCGACCACCCAAGGCTGTCGCCTGTGGGGCGTCGGAAACG
Source organism: bacterium (assembly GCA_035529855.1). Taxonomy (NCBI): domain Bacteria; species bacterium. Next base: position 79,269 of record DATKVX010000007.1, on the reverse strand, counting down.
GCTCGAGTATTCTGCCGCCCCCCAGGAGCCGCAGCGTCGACGGGTCCCTTATAACGAACGGTTCGTACCGGACGGCCACTACGGGTTCTTCGAGCACCACCTGGGCGTAATAACTCTCGCCGGATTCCGCGACGTCCACGTCCAACAACAGGAGCCGCCCCATGGCCTCGGCCGTCCCCTTATTAAAACGCACCCGCGCCCGATGGCGTACCGGGCCGGCGTCTACGTCCAATTTCAAATCCAGCCGACGTGTCGGCGTGAGGAGCCCCGGCGCGGCTATCTCATACCCCCGCCGGAGGTCGTCCTGGTCGACGCCGGCTACGTTCAACGCCGTCCGCATACCCGACGTCGCGACGTCGACGCCTTTATGTCGGCTCTGGACGCCCCGCACCCTAACGCGACGGCCTAACGGCTGAATCTCTACCTCGTCCCGGGTGCGGACTTCGCCCGAGGCCACCGTGCCGGCCACGACCGTACCGAAACCCCGCAGCGAGAAGACGCGGTCTATCGCCATCCGGAAAGCGCGCCCGGGCGGCCGCGGCGTTACCGTCGCCAACGCTTCTTTGAGCGCCGACCGGACGTCCTCGACGCCCTCACCCGTAACCGCAGAGGCCGCCACCGCCGGGGCCCCTTCCAAAAACGAACCGGCGAAAAATTTCGCCAGGTCATCCCGGACGAGCTCGAGCCAATCGTCGTCGACGAGGTCGGCCTTGGTTATGGCGACTACGCCTCTTGCGACGCCCAGGTGGCGAAGGATGGCGAGGTGTTCGCGCGTCTGCGGCATAACGCCCTCGTCGGCGGCGACGACGAACAGCGCCAGGTCGATGCCGGCGACGCCGGCGACCGCGGTCTTGATAAAGCGCTCGTGGCCCGGTACGTCGATGAATGTCGCGACGGCGCCGTCGCCGAAGTCGGCGTGGACGAAGCCGAGGTCGATGGTCATACCGCGTTCCTTCTCCTCGGGGAGGCGGTCGGGGTCCTCGCCGGTCAGCGCACGCACGAGGGCCGACTTGCCGTGGTCGACGTGGCCGGCGGTTCCGATGGTGTGGGCGCGCGTTTGTTCCGACTTCTCCGACATCGAGGTTGAGTTTAGCTTAAAGGGCGGCGGAAATCAACACCGGCGGAGTACAAACAACCCGGTTGATAAAGCGAAGTATTTTTAGTATCATTAAAAAAAACGTTAACGAAGTCTAGATCTCGGCGGTGCTCCTATGCGTTTCGCGATCGCGAGAGAGGTTTCGCTCATCAAACTAGTTGCGGCGTCATTATTAACCGTTATGGTCGCCCACCCCGGCCAGGCCCTCGGCGGTTCCGAAGTACTCGCTACCATCGACGGCGTACACGTAATTACCGCGGACGATTTGTCTTATTGTTACGAACGCCTCGGCGCGCCCCCGCCGCGAAGTAACGAAATCACAACGGCGTTAAACGACCTATTAGACACGATGATAACCGGTAAGGTGTTGACCCTCGAAGCCGCGGCGGCCGGATACGATCAAGACCGGTTTTACCTAACCCAAATCGAGAATCATCGCCGTTTTCTTCTGCGGAGTTACGTATGGCGGGAAATCGAAGACGGAATTGCCCCCGGCGAAGAGGAGGCAAAAGCGTTTTACGAAAAATGGCGTAAGCGCCGTTTGTATTCTTTCATAGAGACCGAAGACCGGGAAACCGCGGAAGAAGTCTACGCCGCTCTGGAAGCGGGCCGCCCGTGGGAGGAGTTATTGGCGGAATATACGACCTTCGAATATTACCGCCGGCCCGGAGGGGGGTGGGACCTACCGATGGAGTACGTAGGCGACGAGGCTTCCGAGGCGCTCTTCACCGTGAAGCAGCCCGGCGAATACACCGGCATCGTCGAGATCACGCCGGTCACGTGGCATATTTACCGGCTGGACAAGATCGTCCACGGCTCGGGCCAAAGCTACGAAGCAGCGCGGGCGGACGTCAAGCTCGTATTACGGAACGTCGAAGGCAAAAAACGCTACCTCGAGCTAACGCGTCAAGTGCGCGAGGTCGCGCCGATCCGACGCGACGAGGAGCTCTGGCAAGATATCTTAACGTCACCTCTGGAGGAACTCCCCGAGCGCCATTTCGGGAAGGATTCGGTAGTTTCGGAGGTAGGTGACCTTCCGGTATACTTCTACGATTTATTCACAATATTCGACCGGGTCGTCGCACTCCCCCCCGAAAAGATAAGCCGAATCCGGCTGGAAAAACCCGAACAATACGAACAACTCTGGTTGACGTTTTTAGAGGACCTCGAAAACGACGCCCTATTGGAATACCGAGCCGTACGGGAAGGGATCGACCGCACGCCGGAATTCGAACGTGAAATGACTCTCTACCCCGACGACCTGTTAATTGAAAAATTTTACCGGGGGGAATTCCTAGCCACGGTCCCCGCGCCCACCGAAGAGGAAATTCGCTTCTACTTCGAATCCCATAAAGAAGACTTCTTTACCGGCGAGAGCGTAAACGTATACCTCGTTGCTATGCCCGACGGCGCGAAATTAGAAGATTTTTACGCCGAGATAAAAGCCGGCGCGGACTTAGTCGTAACGGGGGAGGCCCGGTTACAAAGCCGCGCCGAGGCGGAGGCGCAGTTGGCCGAACCGCCGCCGCCGCTGCCCCCGGAAAAAGATGAGTGGCTCGGCGTCGTAACCGTAGCTAAAGACCCGCCCCCCGACGGCGAAACGGAATTAGCTGCCGAACTGAGGCCGCGCGTATACCCCTTCGAACAACTAAACGAGCTTAGCGAGGTCTTCCACCTGCAGGACGGGCGGGGGGCATTTTACAAACCGATCTACCACCAACCGGCAAAAGTACGAACGCTGGAGGAACCCGAGGTAACATACTATTGCCGAAAGAAGGTACAAGAAAATAAGATCGCCTCGCCCGAGGTTTCGGCCGCGGCGGAGGCGTGGCTCCAAGGCCTCCGTAACCGCCACGACGTCGTCGTATACGAAGACGTTCTAGCCACGACGGCAGAGAGGTTGAAACTCAGTACGTACTAGAGTTCCGAGCAATATGCTTAAAAAAGGAAAGCCCCCCGAGGGGGGCTTTCCTTGATGACCGTTGCGACGACCTTATCTGTAGATCGCCTTTACTTTTCCGATGCTCGCGGGGGCAACTGCCGTCGCCCCGCCGATGTCGATCTGTAGGCCCATCTTATAGGTTCCGCTGAAATTGTACCACGTCGCCCACGCCGTTTGCCCCCACGAGGAGGGTAAGCCGGGGCCGACCACTACCCCTTGGCCGTTGGTGGCCCACGTCGACCAGGTTTTGACGAGCGAGCCGGTGGCCATGTTAATTATGCACATCGGGTTGCTGGAGGTGAAGGCGTCCGCGACCATGAATCGGCCCGGCGCGCCGTCGGCTACCGTGGCGTAACCGCAGCCACCCATGCTGGACATGCTGGACGGCCACCCGCTGGCAGTCCAAGTGCCGGCAGAGGCGCCCGTCGTAGTATACCGGTACAACAGACCGCGGTTGGTGTAGCCGTTGGTGTAGTAATACTGGCCGTCCCACATTACGTTCATGGCGTACCCGGTAGCGGAGACCGGGAACGACAGGATTTGGCTGCCGTTGGAGGTGTTGATGATGCGGCACAAGTTCGAAGTCGCGTCGGCGATAGAAAGGTAGCCGGCGCCGAGGTGGGCATGGTCCTCGCCGCGCGGCACGAACCTGGCGGCGACAGGAAAACTAGCCAAGACGGACCCGTTAGTGGGGTCCCTACGGGTGAGAACGTTGTTCCCCGAGCTGGGGTACATCACGGCGTAGACATAGCTGGCGTCGCGGTGAACGCCGTAGGTATTGAAGGTGCTCGTCGTCGAGATCACGAACGAGTGGATGATCGAACCCACGGCCGGGTTGTCGATAGGGGGCACGTACCCACCTACGCCGGCGCTATCAGCGTCGTTCGTAACCCCGAACGCGCTGGTCACACCGAATACGGCCACGATTAATACTAGCTTCTTCATCGTACCCTCCTTATGCTGAACTTACGTTCGGTTAATTTCTTGACACGCTTATAGTATAAACGCGACCGCCATTTGTCAACCCTTTTTTGCCGCTAAATAACGGGCCGCGTTGCGGACCCCCTTGAGTAAGAATTAGCCGGGCGGAAGGTGCCCTGTAATCCGGGTTCTGTATCCCTCCTTGCGGAGGGACGGCGGCCATTCATCTGGGCCGGACGTTGCCGCCCGGCTCGAGCGGCCTACCCGCGGCGGCGCGCCCGAGGGCGCGTGACCCGGGCCGGTCCCGCCGCCTATTCGGCCTTGCTTCGGGTGGGGTTTGCCGTGCCGGCGTCGTTGCCGACGCCGCGGTGAGCTCTTACCTCACCTTTTCACCCTTGCCTGTGCCGCGCCCGGAGGCGGGCCATCGGCGGTATATTTTCTGTGGCACTTTCCGTCGCCTCGCGGCGCCCGGGTGTTACCCGGCACCCTGCCCGGTGAAGCCCGGAATTTCCTCGGCGCCCGCCCCGGCGTCGAACTCGCGAAGGAATTGTCGTAAGCCGTCGCGGCCCGCCGCCCCGCCGCAGATGAAATTTCGAGCGCAAAGAGAAATTAAAACGCCCCTCTTTAACGGGAGGGGCGTTCGGAAGGTGAAGTCCTTTCCGGTATTAACGGAACAGACCCTTTACGCGGCCGAGGCTCGTGGGGGCGACGCCCGGTATGGTCTTGATGGTGATGCGCGCGATCTCGCCCTGGTTGGCGTAGAGAGTGCCCGTCGTAGCGGTTTTGCTGAGAGCGTAGACGCGGCCCGGCTGGCCCGTTTGGGCGCGCCAGAAGTAATTCCCGCTTGCCCCCGTGGTGTGACCGCTCCAGGAAATCTCCATGAGGAGGTTGTCCGTATTATTGTACGTGAAGTTGGTCGGCGAGCACTGCGCGAACCACTGGTTCTGGGTGAGGCCCGCCGGGATCGTGTAGTTGCCGGTGAAGACGTTTACCGGCGTTTTGCCGTTGTAATTGGTCGTGTAGTTAGACGTAAGGGCGGTTAGGGCGCTGTGGCAGAGTAGCATATCGACGCTGTTAAAAGTGGTGGGGCCGGTGCCGGCGTAACTGCTCCACTGGAATTCGATTTTGGTAACGTCGCCGGATTCATTAATTTCGCTCTTGTACCACATGCACTGGAAGCGGATGGCCGTGTAGCTCGACCACCAGGGGAGCGTGTTGCCGGTATATTTGGTACCGCCGACGATGTGTTCGCCGGCGAACGCTACCGTAGAAGCCACAACGACTAACAACACGGCAGCTAAAGCTAATTTCTTCATCTTGCCCTCCTTTGCTGAACCTACGTTCGGTTAATTTCTTGACACGCTTATAGTATAAACGCGACCGCCATTTGTCAACCCCTTTTTTCGTCCGCTAAAAACCGTTAAAGCGTAACGTCGGGCCGCCGAGAAGGCGGAAGGTGCCCTGTAATCCGGGTTCTGTATCCCTCCTTGCGGAGGGACGGCGGCCATTCATCTGGGCCGGACGTCGCCGCCCGGCTCGAGCGGCCTACCCGCGACGGTGCGCCCGAGGGCGCGTGACCCGGGCCGGTCCCGCCGCCTATTCGGCCTTGCTTCGGGTGGGGTTTGCCGTGCCGACGTCGTTGCCGACGCCGCGGTGAGCTCTTACCTCGCCTTTTCACCCTTGCCTGTGCCGCGCCCGGAGGCGGGCCATCGGCGGTATGTTTTCTGTGGCACTTTCCGTCGCCTCGCGGCGCCCGGGTGTTACCCGGCACCCTGCCCGGTGAAGCCCGGAATTTCCTCGGCCTGCGCTCGAGGCGCGGCCGCGGCCGCCCGGGCACCTTCCACCTTATATTTATAACATATTTTTGCCGTTAATAAAATAGGCCGAGTACGATTTTCTGTCTTTCGGGTTAAAGATAAAAAACCATTTGCCGGAAGGAATTGGATATGTTATAATGCGTATCGAGAATTTTACACGGAAGGTTTGACGGGAAAATGAAAAAAGACATACATCCCGAATACGAGTTGGCCATCGTCCGTTGCGCGTGCGGCAACGAGGTCGAGATACGTACTACCAGGCCGGGCGTCAACGTCGAAATCTGCTCCAACTGCCACCCGTTCTACACCGGCAAGCAGAAACTCGTCGATACCGCGGGCCGCGTCGACCGCTTCCGCAAACGCTACGGCCTGACCGAAGACGGCTCCACCGCCGAGGCCATCGCGCGCGGCGAAAAACTACGTAAAGATAAGGAAGCGCGCGCTAAAACGAAAAAATACGCGGGAGCGAAGGCCGAAGCTAAACCGGCTAAACCTAAATCTAAAGCCAAGGCCGAACCGGCTAAAAAGCCGCCCGCCGAAGCCAAAGCTAAACCGGCCCGCACGAAGGCCGAACCCAAAGGCGAAGCCGGAGTGGCCGCTGAAAGCAAACCGAAAACCGCGGAACCGAAACCCGAGCCTAAAAAGGCCCAGGCGAAAGCTAAATCCGCCGCGAAGCCGCGTACCGCGACTAAAGCTAAACCGCCCCGCAGGAAGGCCGAACCCAAAGGCGAAGCCGGAGCGGCCGCTGAAAGCAAACCGAAAACCGCGGAAGTAGAAAAGAAAACCAAGGGCGAGCCGGCGGCCGAAGGCGAAACGAAACCCGCCGAGAAACCGCCCGCCGAAGCCAAAGCTAAACCGGCAACCGCGGAAGTAGAAAAGAAAACCGACGGCGAGCCGGCGGCCGAAGGCGAAACGAAACCCGCGGATTAAACCGGCGACGAAGCATGTAATAAGGACGGCCTTGAGGCCGTCCTTTTTTATTATACGGGTTTACCCCTACAACCCTATTTCATCCAGCTCGCCCCGGGCGCGGCGCATGTTCAATTTAGCGAGCGCGTAGTTGTGGAGCGATTGGTAATACCCCAGGCGGGCCTGCGTCAGCGCCGCCTGGGCGTCCAAAACCTCGAGATTGGACATCAAGCCCACGTCGTACCGCGCTTGCGCGATATCCAAACCCCGCTCCGCGAGCGTAACGTTCTCCTTTTGCGAACGCACCGTCGCCTCCGCCGTCTTCAAGCCGTCGTAGGTTCCCCTCACTTCTACGTCGATTCCTTCCGAGAGGCGAGCTTTACTTAGCTCCGTTTTATAAAGGTCGGCCCGGGCCTGGCGCACGCGCCCTCGGGTCGCGAAGCCGTCGAATATAGGCCACGAGACGGCCAGGTTCAGCATCGTCTGGTCGTTCCACTCGTCGACGAAATTCAACGTGAACCTGTCGGCGTACTCGGAGAAGGAAGCCGAAAAGTAGACCGACGGGTTATCGCCGGCCCGCGCTATCTTAACGTTGTTCTCCGCCAGCAGTCTCGTCAGCTCGAGCTGCGTCAACTCCGGCCTCCTTTCCCCGGCCACCGCCAGCGATTCCCCCAAATCGTATACCTCGAGCTCGTACGAAAGCCTATCCGTCAACGCGAGCTCGGTATCGGGCGGAAGGTTCAACAACGTCAACACGTAGCGTGCGGCCGCCATCCGTTGGTCCTGGGCTTGCCGTTGCGCCGTCTCCAGGTTGGTCAGCTCGACGCGGGCCCTGAGTACGTCGTATTCGGAAACGAGGCCCGCGTCGTACCGGTCCTCCGTCGCCTGGACGTGGCTGAGGGCGACGGCCACGCCGGTATCCGCGACGCCCACCGCTTCGTCCGCCAGCACGGCGTCGTAATACGCTTTGGTGGTATTGTAAACCGTATCCGAAAGCTTCTGGCGCAGTTGCTCGTGCGCCAGCGCGTAATACGATTTCGAAACGCGGTAGGCGGTCCACGCCCGGCCGCCCTGGTATAACGGTTGCGTGGCCGTAATCCCCACGTTCAAATTCTCGTCGTAGCCCGCGGAGAACTCGATGTCTTCCGGCGGGGAACCTTCGCCGAACGAATTCGCCTCGAGCAGCAGCGTCGGCAGGCCGAAGATCTTCGTAGCCGAAGCGTCGAGCGCCACTCGCGGGAACAACGCCGATTTAGCCTCGGTTATTTGCGCCGTCGCCTTCACGACGTCCTCCCGGGCGCCGAGGTAGTCTTCGTCCACCTCGAGTACCCGCTCGAGCGCGTCGGCGAGCGACAGCGTAACGGGAGCACCTTCGGCGAGGGCAACCGGCGCGGCGCAAGCGCCGAAAATCGCCAGCAATTTTAAAACTCTCATTACTCCTCCGGAGCGTCGGGCCGTAACGACCGTACGCCGTCCAGATAAATATCGCAGAGCATGTCGGCTCCGTCGGTAAGCTTCTTCGCGTTTCCGTACCGGAGCGTATACACGGAATAATAATGAACGACGCCGAGAAGTAAAAACCCCAGGAACCTCGCGTCGTATTCTTTAAACGAGCCGTCGTGGACGCCGGCCGAGAACTTCGCTCCCAAGAGGTCGCCCAGTTCGCCGATGCGCTTCATCACCGCGCCGCGGAACTTCTCCACTTCCTCCGGCTGACCGGCCTCGCGATACGCCATCGCCGCGCGGTAGAAATCAGCCCGCGATTCGAAAAATTCTAGGAAAACGCGGATAACCGCTCGAGCCGCGGCCGCAACGTCCCCCTCCCCCTCTAACGCTTCTTTCGCTTGCGCCAGAACTTCGTCGAACTCGTACTCGACCAGTTCGGCGAAGAGCTCGGCCTTGGAGTCGAAATAACTGTATAACGTGCCCTTCGCGAACTCCGCCTCGCGCGCCACCTCGTCGAGCGTGGCGCCCTCGTACCCCCGGGCGCCGAAGACCTTCCGGGCGGCCGCCAATATCTCGCGGCGCCGCGCCAACTTCTCACGCTCGCGGCGGCTTAATTTTTTATTATTTTCTTCCACCATAACAAAATAGACCGCCCGGTCAAATAATAAACTTTCCGGGCTGGTTACTGAACCAATCATAACACAAACCGCTTCGTAATGCAATAACGTACGGTATAAAAAACGCCGGCCTCACAGCCGGCGTTATCGTATCCGGAACGTTTTATTTTCGGTCCAGAATCTCTATAGCCGCCAACGGTTTCCCTTCTAAATACTTCAACGACGCGCCGCCTCCCGTCGAGATATGGCTCAGCCGTTCTGCGACGCCGAACTGCCGCGCGGCCTGGACCGTCTCGCCGCCGCCCGCGACCGTTACCGCGCCGGATTCCGCGATCGCCCGGGCGACCGCTTCCGTCCCGTCGGCGAAGGCCGCCACCTCGAAAACGCCCATCGGGCCGTTCCAGAAGATAGCGCCCGCGCCGACCGTACCCGCGGTGAACCGCTGGACCGTCTCGGAGCCGATGTCGACGCCCATATAACCTTCCGGGATAGAGGGGCAGTCCACGGCTCGAGCGGACGCCGGCTCGTCGGGCGCTTTCGCGATGACGTGGTCCCCCGGCAGTTCTACTTTATCGCCGGCCTCGGCCAAAACGTTCTTCGCGTCGGCGAGGAAGTCGTCCTCCACCAACGACGAACCGACGTTATAGCCCTGCGCCTTGAGAAAGGTATACGCCATGCCGCCGCCGATCAAGAAGTGGTCCACCGTGGCGAGCATATTGGTGACGACGGCGAGTTTCGTGCTGAGCTTCGCGCCCCCCAGTACGAACACCAGCGGCCGCGGCGGGTTTTTCAGCAACTGGTCGAAATATTGAATCTCCTTGGCCAGAAGGTACCCCGCGACCGCGGGCTTGACGACCTCGGCGACGCCGTAGTTCGACGCGTGTTTACGGTGGGCGGTCCCGAAGGCGTCGTCGACGAAGACGTCCGCGAGCGCCGCGAGCCCCTTGGCGAAGGACGGGTCGTTCTCGGTCTCGCCCGGCCGGAAGCGCGTATTCTCGAGCAAGAGGACGTCGCCGCGGGCCAGACGGTTCGCCGCCTCTTCCGCTTCCGCGCCGACGCACGTCTCGACGAACGCCACGTCCCGGCCTAACTTTTCGCTCAGCACCGCGGCGACGGGCCTCAGACTCAGCTCCGGCCTGACCTCGCCCTTGGGCCGGCCGAGGTGGGAACAGATTATCACCCGCGCGCCGTCGCCGATTAATTTCCTGACGGTAGGCAGCGTCGCGACGATGCGGGTCTCGTCCGCCACCCGGCCGTCCTTCAGCGGCACGTTCAGGTCCGCGCGCACCAGCACGCGCTTGCCGGCGACGTCGACGTCGTCTATCGTCTTCACGTCCATAACGTTCCTACCCCACCTTGGCGGCCAGGTCGACCAGCCGCGCGGAGTAACCCCACTCGTTGTCGTACCAGGCTATCACCTTGACGAGGCGTTTGTTTAAAACCTTCGTCAGCGCCGCGTCCACCGTCGCCGACGCGGAGGTGTGGTTATAATCTATCGAGACCAGCGGCTCGTCCGACACCTCGAGTATCCCCTTCATCGGCCCGGCCGCGGCGGCGCGCATGGCGTCGTTGACCGCGCCGGCGTCGCCGTCTTTTTCGACCACGACGGTCAAATCGACGAGCGAGACGTTGGGCGTCGGCACGCGGACGGCGAAGCCGTCCAGCTTCCCCTTGAGCTCGGGGATGACGTCGCCGATGGCCTTGGCGGCGCCCGTCGTCGTCGGTATCATCGAGACGGCCGCGGCCCGCGCCCGCCGGAGGTCTTTATGGGGGAAGTCGAGTATGCGCTGGTCGTTGGTGTAGGCGTGGATGGTGGTCATAATGCCGGACTCGACGCCGAAGTTATCCAGGAGGACCTTCGCCACCGGCGCCAGGCAGTTCGTAGTGCAGCTCGCGTTGGAGATGATGAAATGTTTATCCGGGTCGTAGTCGTCGCCGTTCACGCCCAGTACGACGGTCCAGTCCGGCTCCTTGGCCGGCGCGCTTATCAGCACGCGCTTGGCGCCGCCGGCGAGGTGCTTCGACGCGTTCTCGCGGTCGCGGAACTTCCCGGTGGACTCGATAACGATTTCGGCGCCTAGGTCCTTCCAGGGTAACTTCGCCGGGTCCTTCTCGGCCAACACTTTAAGGCGGTCGCCGTCGACGACGATGTCGTCCCCGTCTACGGCGACGTCGGCGTCGAAGCGGCCGTGGACCGAGTCGTACTTCAACAGGTGCGCCAGCGTCGCCGCGTCGGTGAGGTCGTTGACGGCGACGACGTCGAAGCCGCCGCGCTCGGCCATAATGCGGAAGACCTGCCGGCCTATCCGGCCGAAGCCGTTGATACCTACTTTAATCGCCATAATAAAACGCCTCCTTAAAATAAGGGGGGCTTGCGGATGATTGCGCGGGAATATAACAAAAAATGCGGGGAGCCGCAACGCGTAATTTCATTTCTCGGGTTTTCGGCCGGTGAAGATATAGAAGTTGCCGGCGCCCGCTATAAAGAAATCGCCGCGCTCCAATGCCGCCACCATGTCCCTTCCCCGCTCGCCCCATTTATCCCACAAGCGCTCGAACTCCTCCGCCTTCCCTCCGCCGGCGAGATAGTTTTCGAGGATTTCCTCTTTCCACTCCTCCCGCCGTTGGAAGTTTTCGACGATCATCCTCTTGAAGTGCTTTTGGACCGGCGTATCGTAGGGCGGAACGAGGAAATACACTTTTTCGTTTTGGCGGCCGTCGATATCGACGAGGCCGAGTCGATGCATCATCTCGGGAATGTGAGTCCCTACGGCCGAGTCGCCCAGGCCTCGCGCCTTGCGGCCGAAATACGACGTCCACCCCGCCCTCGCTTCCTCCAGGACGTCCTCGAATTCCAGCTTATAGGTAGAAACGTACGCATATCCTCCCGGCGAATTGTCCGGCTCGTTGCACACGACTACGCCCCCCGGCCGCACTACGCGCACCATCTCGGCCAGGCATCGTTCGGGTTCCGCCAAATGCATCAAAAGCGTCTGGCAGAACGCCACGTCCACCGCGCCGTCGGCCAGCGGAACCGCGTACGCACCGCCGCAGGCGAAGTCGAATACGCATCCGTTACTCTGTTCCGCCGCCCGCGCCCGCGCCTCCTCGAGCAAGGCGACTTCGCGGTCGACGCCGACGACGCGGCCGCCGGGAGAAATGAACGGCGCGTACGTCCGGCCGATATAACCGTAGCCGCAGCCGAGGTCGAGCATCGTCCCCCCGGCCTCGAAACCTATCCACGCCGCGAGCCGCTCGAGCTGTTCGGGCGTCCAAATGAACTTCCGCTGCTCCTCGATGATGCGGCGGTGTCGTTCGTCGGTCCAGTCTACCTTATGGCCTGCCATTTACCCGGCTTATCTGCGCTAGTTGAACCGCAGCGCGGCAACCAACTCGCGGCCCCGCGCCAACGCCCTCTCGCGCGAAAACGGCTTAAACGCGACCGACATCAACACGACGTTGTCGTAGCCCCGGCCGACGAAGACGAAATACTCGCCGTCGTACCGCCGGCGCTCGCGCGCCTCGGCCTTATACCGGTAACAACCCTCGACGCCCACGTCGGCCAGGTTCGCCTCGAGGGCCGACGGCGCTACGTACGCGAGCGGCGCCGCCTCCACCGCGGCCTTTCCCGCTATGCCCTCCGCGTACCCCCGGGCGTGCGCGAACAACAACTTCCTGTCGCCGCCGTACCAGAAACTCTCGCCCGGGACGTCCCCTTCGCGCCGGAGGCGGATTTGCGTGCGGCCGTCGGCGCTCTCCAGGAAATACTCGAAAAACGACGCCTCCTCCGGACGCCCTTCAGGTGTCTTAACTTCGTAGTCCGGCGGCAACGTGAGCTCCAGGCCGCGGCCGTAGAAATGGGCCGTTCCGTCTTCGTCGAACGACAACTCGTACGTCTCGTTGGCGGACGGCGTCTCCTCTTCGCGGCCGATTTTTCCGGCCTCGCGCCACGCGTCGCCGGCAATTTCGCGGCCCGCCTCCGACAGCGAAAACGCGGCCAGCAAACACGAGCCGATAAGGCACACGAAGAGAACGACGGCGACGCCGAGCCAAATCAGGAATTTTTTCACCCGCATATCGAAAACGTACCTTACAAACCGGCACCCGCGGCGGCCAAAGCTACCACGGCGCCGGCGCCCGCGTTACGTAAGACGGCCGCGCACTCGCGTACCGTCGCGCCGGTCGTTATGACGTCGTCGAGCAACAAAACCCCTTTCCCGGAAAAATCCTCGCGCGCGGCGAAAGCGCCGCGGACGTTCGTACGCCGCTCTTTGCCCGTGAGTTCCACTTGCGGCCTGGTATACTTCGTTCGCGCCAGGCCGCGCCGCCGGAACTCCAAACCCACGGCGGCCGCTACGAGGCTTCCGATTTCCTCGGCCTGATTGAAACGCCGCTCTCGTCGCCGCCGCGGGTGAAGGGGCACCGGGACCAAGGTATCCAGTTGGTAACGTTCTTTGAGCGCCGCCGCCAGCGGCCCAACCGCCTCCGCCAACAACGGCGCCATCCTCTTCTTGCCGCCGAACTTCAAAAGGCGCACCGCCTCGCCCGCCGGCCCGTCGTACGGGCGGGGCGCGAACCGCGGCCCGTCCCCGCCGCCCAACAGACACGCCTCCCGCCAATCACCGGGGAGCGGCGCCGTCATATCGTCCCGACACGTCGGGCATAAAAGCCGGGCGCGGCCGTCGAGTTCGGCGCCGCACGCCCGGCATCGCGACGGGAAGAGGACCGACTCGAGCCCGAGGACGATATCCCGCAGAAGGACCGCTAAAGCCCCTCCCACCGCCGACCCTTCCTATTTACCGGCGAGGTACGCGTCGACGCCGCGCGCGGCCTGTTTGCCGGCGCCCATGGCCGAGATGACGGTCGCGCCGCCGGTGACGATGTCGCCGCCGGCGAAGACGCCGGGGACGCTCGTCATCCCCGTTTCCTCGTCGACTTTTATGGTACCCCACTTCGTAAGCTCGAGCTCGGGCGTCGTCTCCGGGATGATGGGGTTGGGGTACGTCCCCACGGCCACGACTACCATGTCGCATTCGACCTCGAGCTGGGACCCCTCGCACCGCACGGGGCGACAGCGGCCGCTCTCGTCGGGCTCGCCCAACTCCATCCGGCAAAGCTCCATGCCGCGGACCCAGCCGTCGTCGGTACCCAGGACGCGGTCCGGCGCTACGAGGAAGTCGAACTGCACGCCCTCCTCCCGGGCATGGTGGATCTCCTCGTTACGCGCCGGCATCTCTTTCTCGCTGCGTCGGTAGTAAATAGTCGCCTTCTCGGCGCCCATCCGAAGCGCGGTGCGTACCGAATCCATCGCCGTGTTGCCGCCGCCGATAACGGCGACGTTCTTGCCGGCCCAAATCGGCGTGTCGTATTCCGGGAACTCGAAGGCCCGCATCAGATTGATACGCGTCAGCCACTCGTTGGCGGAATATACGCCGATCAGGTTCTCGCCGGGGACTTTCATCCACCGCGGCAGGCCGGCGCCGGTGCCGATGAACGCTGCTTCGAAGCCGAGCTCGCCTAACAACTCTTTTATTGTGAATACCTTACCAATAACCATGTTGCACTCGACCTTAACGCCCAGGCTCTTAACGTATTCGACTTCCTGGTCGAGGATGGCCTTCGGAAGGCGGAACTCCGGGATGCCGTACCGGAGGACGCCGCCCGTCGCGTGGAACGCCTCGTACAGCGTGACGCCGTAACCCATGCGCGCAAGGTCGCCCGCCGCCGTAAGGCCCGCCGGCCCCGAGCCCACTACCGCGACCTTCTTGCCCTTGGCGGCCGCTATTTCCGTGGGGGGCGCGACGTTATGTTCGTAGTCGTAGTCGGCGATGAAGCGCTCCAGGCGGCCTATCGCGACCGGCTCAAACTTCTTCGCGAGGACGCATACCTTCTCGCACTGGTCCTCCTGCGGGCATACCCGGCCGCAAACCGCGGGGAGATTATTGTACGCCTTCATAACCCGGATGGCCTCGGCGAAATCTTCGTTCGCGATGGCCTTTACGAAGGCCGGAATATCGATCTCTACAGGGCAACCACCTATACATACCGGCTTCTTACATTGCAAGCACCGCGCAGCCTCTTTGACCGCCGTCTCGACGTCGTATCCGTACGGCACTTCCTTGAAGTTGCGGGTGCGTTCGGCCGGCGGCTGTTCCGGCATAGGGAATTTCTCAGGTATGATTTTCTTCTTGGCAGGTTTTTCCTTGTTCCCGTTTCCGGCCATCACTTCGAACCTCGCTCCTTCTCGAAACGCTCGAGGGCTTGTTTTTCCTGGGGGACGTAACGGCACTGGCGTCCTCTCGCCTCTACCCAGTCAACGCCGTGCCCGTCGAAGACGGGCCCGTCCACGCACGTGAACTTCGTCTCGCCGCCCACCGTAACGCGGCACGAGCCGCACATTCCGGTCCCGTCCACCATAATCGTATCCAAACTAACCAACGTGGGCAGGTCGTGTTCGGCCGTAAGCTTGCATACCGCCTGCATCATCGGTATGGGCCCCACCGCCAGACAGGTATCGAATTTCCGCCCTTCTTCGAGCAGCAACTTAAGCTGGTCCGTTACGAAGCCGTACAGGCCGTACGAGCCGTCGTCCGTCGTCACGAAAACCTCGTCGCTGTGGGCCCGCATCTCCTCCTCGAGAATAACGAGGTCTTTGCGGCGCGCGCCGATGACGGACACGACGTAGTTGCCGCCGGCCTTGAGCGCCCGGACCTTCGGGTAAATGGGCGCAATACCGAGGCCGCCGCCCAGGCACGCCACGGTCCCCAATCGGCCCAGGTCCAAATGCCGGCCTAGCGGGCCGACGAAATCGGATATCTCGTCGCCCTCCCGGAACGTCGCCAGGTGGAACGTGGTCTTTCCGACCTTTTGGAATATGATGGTAACGGTCCCCGCGTCGCGGTCGAAATCGGCGATGGTGAGCGGGATCCTCTCGCCCTTGTCGTCCAACCGCAGGATAATAAATTGGCCCGGTTCGCATTTCCGGGCGATGTGGGGCGCCGCGACCACCATACGCACCGACTCCGACGTGATGTCGTCGCGAGCAAGAATCTTAAAACCCATCTGATACCTCTACTCCTTGAAATGAACGGTTATCCCGGCCGGGATTCAGGCCGACGGTTGCCCCTTCCGGGCCAGAGCCCGGTAGAAATCGTATCCGTACGACGCCGACGAAACTATTATCGCCGCCAAGACGAGCCACAACAGCAGCGTCGTGAGCCACCACGCCGCGGACAGCACGACGGCAACGCCGTAACAAACCATAAGCGCGGCCGCGGCCTTGCCCCAAAAATTCGCCGGTATGACGACGCGCCGGCGGGAAATCACGAGCGATGCCGAAATAATTATGGCTGCGTCGCGCGCCACCGCGGCGGCGAAGATCCACCACGGCACGCCGTACTTCAACGCCAGAATCAGGCCGACGCCGGCGATGGCCGCCTTGTCCACCACCGGGTCGAGCTTCTTGCCGAAGTCCGTTATTTGGCCCATCGCCCGGGCGACGAGGCCGTCTAAGATATCGGTCAAGGCCGCGGCGACCAGGAAGCCGGCCGCGACGCCGATAAATTCTTTACGCCACAGGAAATAAGCGCCGACCGCCGCCAGCGGCAGCCGCGCGAGCGTGAGCGCGTTCGGGACGTTCCAACGCGACGCCGCCGCGCTCACGGCGCTCCGAAGACGACGGCGATTTCGTACGCCGCCGAGGTTGGACTGTCCGAGCCGTGGACGGCGTTGCGTTCTATAGACTCGCCGTACTTACGCCGTATGGTGCCGGCGGCGGCCTGCGCCGGGTCCGTCGCGCCCATAAGCTCCCGCACCCGGGTAATAGCGGCGTCGCCGCCGAGGACCATCGCGACGACCGGCCCCGACGTAACGTACTCGACTAAGCTTCCGAAAAAAGGCTTGTCACGGTGCACGTCGTAGAAGGTTTCGGCCTTGGCGCGCTCGAAGTGCTGCAGCTCGAGCCGCTCGATAATAAAACCTTCGCGCTCCATAGCGGCGACGATTTCGCCTACCAGGCCGCGCG
This sequence comes from bacterium, assembly GCA_035529855.1. NCBI lineage: Bacteria > bacterium. The sequence goes on along the minus strand of DATKVX010000007.1, from coordinate 62,498 downwards.
CCACCGCATCCGGCTTTACCATGAAGAGCGTCTTTTCCATACACCTCTCGCGTTATACAATATCGTAATCGGCCACCGCTTTTTCCCGGGCGGCCGCGGCTTTGCGGGCCGCCTTGAAACCTTCTTCCAAAGCTTTACGGTTCACGTCCAACGCCGCTTGGGGTATCCGCTGCTCGAGCGCCCGGGCCGCGGCCTTCTTCGAAACCACGCCTTTGAGTTCCACCAGCGCGCCCAACGCTACGACGTTGGCCACTATTTCCCGGCCCAACTTCTCCCTGGCGATATCGGTGAACGGGATGAGGTAGAAGTCGGGGAACGTCACCGTCGTGACGAACGTCGCGTCCGCTATAAGCGTACCGCCTTCCGCCAACGCCGAGGAGTACTTGTCGACCGAAAGCTGGTTCATGGCCACGAGGATGTCGAGGTGGTCGGGCTTGGGGAAGACGATGTCCTCGTCGGATATGATGACGTCCGACCGGCTGGCGCCGCCCCGAGCCTCCGCGCCGTAACTCTGCGTTTGGATGACTTTCTTTTTATCGTACACGGCGGCGGCGTCTGCGAGTATCAAACCCGCCGTCAGCAATCCCTGGCCGCCGTAGCCCGCAAATCTCACTACGACCATCATTTCCTCCCCGCGGCGAGGTCGGCTATCAACTTATCGTACAATTCGGTGAACTCCGGGTATTCGCGGTCGGCCAGGACACCCGTGAGCAATTTCCCTTCCAACTCCTCCGGTTTCATCTTGGCCACGGCCTTGACGTTCACCGTGTTATCGCGCTGCCAATATAACATCTCCACCGGCGATTTGAACTTGTTGAACCGGCCGTAATACGTCGGGCACTGCGATACGACCTCGACGAAGGCGAAGCCCTTCTTGCGTATCGCCTGCGCGACGAGTTTCTCGAGCTGGCGGGCGTAGTACACCGCGCCCCGCGCGACGAAGGCCGCGCCGGCGCCGGCGGTCAGGTCGCACAGGTCGAACGCCCGCTCGAAGTCGCCGTAGCGGGCGGTGGACGCGACCCTGCCCTGGGGCGTGGTCGGCGATGCCTGTCCCCCGGTCATGCCGTAGATGCTGTTGTTTATACAAACCACCGTCAGGTTAATATTCCGGCGGCAGGCGTGGATCAAATGATTCCCGCCGATGGCCGCGGCGTCGCCGTCGCCCGTTATAACGATTACCTCCAACTCGGGGCGAGCCAACTTGATTCCGGTGGCGAACGCGATGGGCCGGCCGTGCGTAGTATGCAGCGTGTTGAAGTCGACGTATATGGGCATACGGGAACTACACCCTATGCCCGAAACCATGACGACGCGGTCGCGGTCGAGCTCGCAGTCGGCGATGGCGCGGATTACGGCGCCCATGGTAGTACCGATGCCGCAGCCCGAGCACCAGATGTGCGGGAACTTTTTCTTCTGACGCAGGTACTCGTGCATCAGCTCCGAAGGGTTTAGTTCGCGGGCTGTCTCCACTAGGTTGTTCCTCCCGGCCGGGCGAGCTCGGCGATCACGTCCAGGATCTGGCGCGGCGTGATAGCCTCGCCGTCCACGCGGCTTATGGGCACCACCTGGGTGCGGCCGCATACCGCGCGTTCGAACTCGCGGACGAGCTGCCCCAGGTTCAACTCGGGCACGATGATGGCTTTCGCGGTATCCGCGACGCGCTGCATCAATTTAAAACAGAAAGGCCAGATCGTTTTTAAATTTACGAAACCGGCGCGGTAGCCCTGGGCGCGAGCCTGCAATACCGCGGCCTCGGCGGACCGCGCGCAAATGCCGTAGGCCGCCACGACCACCTCGGCGTCGGTCAAGTGTACTCGTTCTACCTGAATAATATCGAGCCGGAACCGGTCCATCTTGCGTTTGAGGTTGCGGATGGCGCGGTCGACTTCGGCCGGGACCGTAGTGGCGAAGCCCGCGCGGTCGTGCGTAAGGCCCGTAACGTGGAAGCGGAAGCCGGTGCCGAAGGGCGCGAGGGGCCCGACGTCGGTGGTGGAATCGTCGTACGGGTAGTACCACTCGGGCGGGACGTGGGGCGCCTCGCGGTCCACGACGTCGACCTTTTTGGGCAGCGTCACGTCTTCGCGCATGTGCGCCACGACTTCGTCGGGCAAGAGTATTACCGGCGTGCGGAACCGCTCGGCGAGGTTGATCGCCCGCACCGTCAATACGTAGCAATCGAGGACCGACGAAGGCGCCAACACTATGGCCGGGTGGTCGCCGTGGGTGCCCCACCGCGCCTGCATGACGTCGCCCTGGGAGGGATGAGTGGGCAGGCCGGTGCTCGGGCCGCCGCGCATCACGTTGACCACCAGGCACGGGACTTCCGTCATGTACGCGTAGCCGAGGTTCTCCTGCATAAGCGAGAAGCCGGGGCCGCTGGTGGCCGTCATCGCCTTCACGCCGGTGAGCGACGCGCCGATGACCGCGGCCAGCGAGCCGATCTCGTCCTCCATCTGAAGGAACTTCCCCCCCACCTTCGGAAGCTCCACCGACATTATCTCGGCTATTTCGGTGGAAGGCGTAATGGGGTAACCGGCGAAAAAGCGCACGCCGGCGTCGAGCGCTCCCCGGGTAATCGCTTCGTTGCCTTGCATCAAAACCATCTATATAAGTTTCACTTCCTTCGTCGCTTACGAATACGCCAAACGGGAAAGGCTTTATCTATGCTTGGCCCACTCGTCTTCGGTGCCGCGCTTGTGCGCTTCCTTCAGCTCCTCGTCGTGCAGCGGGTCCATGTACCACCCGATGGCGAAATCGGGGCACATTATCTCGCACGTGCCGCAGTTTATGCAGTCCTGCGGCCGCGCCAATATCGGCTTGCCGTCGGTGCCGGTATCGAAGACGTGCTTGGGGCACAGCGCGATGCATATGCCGCACGCTTTACACCACGCCTCGAAGTAACCGAGGTGTTTGCCGCTGACGTTTATTATCTCTTTAAGTGCCATATCGCAACCGGTCGGTTCCTTAAATTAGTTTGTCCAGCACTTCCTGATAGGGAGCCGGAATAACGGCGGTCGCGACCAACAGGCCGCGCCTGGCCGCTTCCGCGGCGCCCGCCGCCACCGCCGCGGCGACGGCCGCCGTCTCTCCCACCATAGTCGTAAAACCTTTGCCGCCGATGCCGGTCCCAAGCCTGACCTCGACCAGCGTGACCGGCGCCGCCTTCACCGCGGCGTCCGCGGCCAACAGCGAGGAGGCGAGAGAGAACGTCTCCACGACCCCCAACGCGGCGTTCTCGGGTACGACCACCGTCCCGGCCGCGGCCGCCATCACTTGCTCGTGGACGTTGGGGATTACGAGGTCATCGACGTAATGCCCCCGGCCCATTTCTCTGCCGGCGGCGACCGCCGATTTGACCGCCGCCACCGCGCCCGCGACGAGCCCTATGTATTTCCCGGAGCACGACGTCCGCGATGCCAAGAGCCGCACTTCGGCCTCCTTAACCATCGCGTCCACCGCCTCGATGCCGCGGGCGATAGACGAGAATTCTACCAAACCGATGGCCTCTTCGCGCGGCGCCAATTACTCGCCCTTCTCTCCCTCTCTCAAACTCTGTTTGTATTCCTTCGCCCGGTTCACCCATTCCTGTTGGTCCGGGTCGTCGCCCGCCATTTCTATGAATTTATCGTACGCCGCTATCGCTTCCTCGACTTTACCCAAGTCCTCGTACGCCAGCGCCATATTGTAGTAGCAATCCACGTAGTCCGGTTCCCGCTTGAGCGCTTTTTCGTATTCCTCGAGCGCGTCCTTCGGCTTGTCGAGATTACGGTACGCGTTCCCCAAATTGTAGCGCGTTACGGCGTCGTCGGGGTCGTGCTTCAGGGCGTCCTTATATTCCAACGCCGCTTTGTTGTAATCGCCCCGCCGGTAATGGACGCTCCCCAACTCGGTATGCGCCTGATGCAATTCCGGTTTCAACGTTAGCGCTTCGCGCAGCGCGTCTTCCGCTTCGTCCAAACGGCCGAGCCGCAACGCCATTCGGCCCAGGCCGTACAAAGCGTCCGGGTAATTACGGTAAATTTCGACCGCCTTGCGGTAGGCCTGGCTTGCCGAAACCCACGACCCCTCTTTTTCGAACCCGATGCCGTCAAGATAGAAAGTGTACGCTTCCTTGAACCTCGCGAGGTCTTCGGGGTCGATGTCCGCTTTCTCGAGCTCGGGTTTTTCGTAAGCCGCCGCGGCCGCGGCCAGCACGGCGATTAGCAGGGCCGTCTTCCTCCACATAGGAAACATCTCCTTAGCCACCGGCGCTTTACGCGGCCTGCGTACGGTCTATTATTACTCTATGTGCATCGGCCGCCGCCACCCGGCCCGTCACGCCGGCGTATACCGGCACGCCCGAATCATCGCCCGCCGGCGGCGCCGCGATTTTTTGCCCGGCCTCGACGCGGTCCCCTTCCTTCACGAGAACGGCCGGCGCGGGGGCGTAGGGCTGCGTAACGTCTAGTACGACGCGACGCGGCTCGGCTCGCAGCTCGCGTGCCGGCGCCGGCCGGTCGTACGCCGCCACGTCTATGCGCTTTTTCAAACGGCTCGCCGGTACGTTGCGGCCCGGGCGGTCCGCGTGGACCTCCCCCAGCCCCTCACCCTTCTCCGCGTCGCGAAGCCGGCCGCGAAGGTAGTTCTGCACCCGCCGCGGCGATATGGCCATCGGACACGCGTACAGCTCGCACAGGCCGCAACCGGTACACCCCGCGGCGTTCGCGAAGAACGAGGGCTCGGCCTCCTCCCCCCACGTAAAGAAGCGCCGCATCGAGAGGTGAGGCGTAACGTCGTAACCCAGAAGGTACCGCGGGCAAAGCTCCGTACAGTCGCGGCACTGCGTACAGGCGCTGCCGGCGACGGTCCTGACGTGCTCCAGCGGCAGGCGCGCCCGCCCGACGACGGGATGGTCCGTCGGCAAAACCATAATAAGGCCGGTCGTCAGCTTCGCACCGTATTGCTCGGCGTCTATCTCTTCCCCCATCATAGGGCCGCCGTCGAAGACGACGTAATCGGGCGCCGTCGCGCCCCCGGCCTCCTCTAGTAAAAAAGAGGCCGGCGTTCCCAGCGGTACTTCCGCGACGAAAGGTTCCGCTACCGCGCCGCCCACGGCCAGCCAGGTGGTCTCCGCGCGCTTACCGCGCGTCGCCCGGGCGACGTTGAGCACCGTCTCGGCGTTCGATACCACGACGCCGACGTCGGGCGGAACGCCCGCCGCCGGCACCCGCCGGCCGGTAACGTCGTACACCAGGACGGCCTCGTCGCCCGCGGGATAGGTCTCCGCGAGAGGATGGACCTTCACGCCGCCGTACAGGCCGGCGAGCTCGCGGGCGCGCGCTTCCTTGACCGCGAGTATTACTTCGCCCGCGCCGAGCTCGTCGCGGAGCGCCGCGGCGCCCACTACGATATCCGCGGCCCGGGCCTTCAGGATGGCTTCGTCTTTATGGGAAAGCGGCTCGCACTCCGCGCCGTTGATAATGAGAACGTCCGCCCCGCATTTATACTTCACGTGGGCGGGAAAGCCGGCGCCGCCCGCCCCCACTACGCCCGCTTCTCTTACCGTCTCGACGAGGCCCATCTCAAGTTTTAAGCCGGCACGTCCACCGAATCTACGACGCCCACGACGGCCGCCGAGACGGCCGCGGCGTCGTCGCCGACGGCGAGCCGCGCCGCCCGACCCACGGCCACTAAGACGCGATCGCCTACGCCCGCGTCCACGACGTCGGCGGCTACCCACAGCTCGGTCGTCCGTTTAAGGTCTCCGTCAAGCGGCCGTACGAGCAGCATTTTTAACGCGCGTACGCTCTCGACCTTTCGCGTCGCCCAAACGCTGCCTACAACTTCCGCGATACGCATCATATCATCGTTACCCCGATTGCGCAGCGACGTACGCATCGACGCGGGAGCCGCGGCCCGCGAATACCTTCTTCGGACGGCTATACATCGGCGGAATTTCCCGCCATTCGTTAATTATAACTTACTATGAACTTTTAAGCAACTCCGGGAAGTATTTCCGCACCGCGTCCCGGGCGTACGGCGTTAGAATCGCTCCGGATAACGACGGGACCGTCCCCGCGCGGTAGGCCTCGACTACGTCCTCTTCCGTTATCAACGGGCGCGTAGGCCGGCGCGAAGACGTGCCGCCCGCGGGCCTCGCCGTTGGCGCGCCTCCAACTACTATCGTCGCGACGTCGCCGGTGCGGGCGCTGCAGGCGTTGGCCTCGTCCCGGTCGACGTGGAGCTCGAGCGCGGCATTTTCGCCAACCCTTACCAAAACGTCGCCGAAGGTAACGCGCCGTCCCGGCGCGCCCACCGCGGCCGAGACGTTGCCGCCGTCGGCAAGGCCATAACGTTCGGCGTCGGCGGGCGCCGCGTGCAAATGGCGCCGCGCAACTACGCCTCCCTCCGGCAGGCGGACGACACTCGCCGGCCCGGCCAAAACGACGGCGAAGCGTTCGCCGGCGCGTACGTCGCCGCCCAGGCCGAGCGTTTCCAGGTCGCTATACAGCAGCTCCACCACCGTCTCCGGACGCGCGGGCCCTACGACGCGGACGTGGGGGATGGAAGCGCACGGCCCCACGACCGCGACGAACTGGTCGGCGCTGAATTGACCGGGCTGGACGAGAGGCGCACGTACGGAGAGTTCGGCGCCCGGGCCGAACAGCGTCGCCAGGTCCCCGGGCGTCAAGTGCACGTGGCGGCCCGAAACCCCCACGCGCGCCTCAAACGTTCGGACGGCGTCGGCCCGCAATCGAGCCAAAACCGCCGAAGTCGCCGCCCGGACCAAAGCCTCTTGACCGTCGGCGGCCATGGACGTTTACCTCGGGTTAAGCCTTCTTAGCCGGCCCGACTTCCTCCGGCAATATAAACTCCACGGCGTCGTCGGGACGAGGGATTACGTGAACCGAGACAAGCTCGCCGATCTTCGCGGCGGCCGCGGCGCCCGCTTCGGTCGCGGCCTTCACGGCCCCGGTTTCGCCCCGTACCATCACGCTCACCAGGCCGCCGCCGACGCGAACCTTATCCATAAGCCGCACGTTCGCGGCCTTCAACATCGCATCCGCGGCCTCGATCGCCGCCACTACGCCCCGGGTCTCGATCATCCCCAGCGCCATCTCCGTCCTAGTAGGCATCCTCGCTCCTTTCGCGTCGAGGTAAAGATAGGTTGCCCACGTTCACCGAATTATTAAGACCTCTTAATCCAGTATCTCGCGGAACTGCACCTTTCGAAACCATAAATAAAAAATCATCGTAAAACCCACTACGGCGTAAATCGTATAATATGCCATATAGGCCGTAAAATCGTAATACCTCGTAAAATCCTCGACGGCGTCTACGCCGAACCGCCGCGCGAGAGGGAAGAATAACAATCCCTGCATCCCCATATACGCCAAAATGCCGCCGACTATAAACCCCAAGCGCCGTCCCCAGTCGCGATAGGCCCAGATGCCGACGGCGGCCGCGACCAGAAACGGAGACCACAGCAGGTCGGTCAGGAGGGTCATCCCCGTCAACGCTTGAAATACGGGCGTCCCCTCCAGCGGCGTACGGTCCATTATTACAACGTCCCAGAATACCTTGAACTGATAACCGAATACGAAAACCGCGCCCACCACGAAAAGGATTAGGCAGAAAATATGCAAATCCAGCGGCCGCCGCCGAAACGCGTTGACCAAACGCCGAACCGCGAGGACCACTTAGCTTCCCCCCCGCTCCAACTCGCGCAGGACTTCTTCGACCACGCGCTCGACAAGGTTCGGGTCGGCGGCCGCGGCGGGTTTGCCCGCGCTCTGCGCCGCGCCGGGAGAGGTTAACCCGTTCGGTTCGATTCCCTCCCGGGGTCGGCCGGAAGCCACCCTCTTTATATGCAGCAGGTGCATCGGCGTGATGTTGTCGGACGTGATGTTGCCGCCGAGGGTCCCGCAGCCCAGCGTCAGCGCGGGCGCCAGGTTGGTAGTCAAGCCTATAGCGCCCTGCGAAGCGGGCGTGTTGACGACGACGCGGAACACCGGCTTGCGGAGGCCGAACTCGCGGATGACCTGCTCGTCCCGCGCGTGGACGGCCAGCGTATGGCCCATGCCGCCGTTGGCCAGGATATCCAGGCAGCGCTCGCACCCCTTCACCCAATCCGGGACGTCGTACCACGCGAGCACGGGCGAAATTTTTTCCCAGGAGAACGGCACGTCGCGGCCCACGCGGTCCTCGAAACCTATAAGAATCTTCGCGTCGGCCGGCACGTCCAACCCCGCCATCGCGGCGACGCGCGCCGCCGGTTGCCCCACGACGGCGTTGTTGAGCTTGCCGTTGTCGTCGAGCACCGCGGCGACCGCGTCCTTCTGTTCGTCGGTAAGGAAGACGCACCCGGCGCGTTCGAACTCCCGGACCGCGGCCGAGCGGGCCGGCGCGTCGCACACCACCGCTTGCTCCGACGAGCAGATCACGCCGTTGTCGAAGGTCTTCGACTCGACGATGCACGACACGGCGTGCGCGACGTCGGCGCTGCGGTCGACGTACGCCGGTACGTTACCCGGGCCGACGCCGTACGCGGGCTTCCCGGAAGAATAGGCCGCCCGCACCATAGCCATCCCGCCGGTCGCGAGTATTAAGTCCACGTCGGGATGGCTCATTATCTCGCGCGCGGCTTCGGCCGTGGGTTGGGTCAAACAACCTATGACGCCCTCCGGCGCGCCGGCCGAAACCGCGGCCTGGGCCATCAAGCGCGCCGCCTCCAGCGAGCACTCGAGCGCCCCCGGGTGCGGCGAGAAGACCACGGCGTTGCGGGCTTTCAGCGAGATAAGGGCCTTATAGATAATGGTGGAAGTGGGATTCGTGACGGGCGTTACGCCGGCTATAAGGCCGACGGGAACCGCGATTTCGACGATACCTCGGGCGGGGTCCTCGGCGATTACGTCGCAGGTCTTTAAATCTTTAATGTATCGGTAAACGTCGCGCGCGGCGAAGAGGTTTTTTAAAGTTTTATGCTCGACGACGCCGAAGCCGGTTTCCGCCGCGGCCCGGCGCGCGAGCTCGTCGGCGGCACCCTCCGCGGCGCGGGCCATAGCCGCAACGATGCGGTCCGTCGCGGCCTGGTCGAAAGTGGCGAACGCCGCGGCCGCCCGCCGGCCGGCCCGGATTTTGTCGCGCGCCTCCTGAACCGATTCCAAGTCCCGGTCCACTTATTTCGCCTCGGCCGGCGCCCCTTTGCGATACTCCTCGCCCAAAGCCATATCGACGGCTTCCTCGTGGATGCGTTCCGGGTGGCGCTCGATGTCGGCGGCCGCTTCGAGGTCCGTACCTATACCGTTGGCCGTCTCCCGCCACAGAGCTATTTTCGCCCGGTCGCGCAGCGCTTCCATGCCGATGCCCACCGGCTTCAGGTAACCGCCCGCGTCGACGCGGTCCTCCAGCTTGACTATGACGTAGAAATTGGCGAGCTTGAAGGGCCCCGCGATTTCTCCCCTTTTCATCTTCGCGACGTCGGCGCGGTATGCCGGGCTCACGTCTTCCATACGACGGTAACCCATGCTCCCCGCCTCCAATTTCTCGGGCGTTACCGATTCGGTGCTCGCGATCTTTACGAAATCTTCGCCGCCCTCGAGGCGCTGCATAACTTTATCGGCGTCCTCCTTCGAATTTAAAAGGATACGCCGCAGCCAGACGCCGGTGGTCTTCGCGCGGTACTTCTCGTCTTTGTTCTCCTCGTACCACTTCAGCGCTTCCTCGTCGCTCACGTCGGCGTACTTTTCGTAGATGTTAATCTCCCAAAAGCGTTGGATAACCACGCCCTTGGCGCTGTTACGCAACCGCCACGCGCATACCGTTTCCTTATCAATTTCATCCTCGAGCGCCTGCTGGTATAGCAACTCGCTCCGTATCCACTCCTCCATCAGTTCTTCCTTCGTAAGATACGTGGGCATTTTAACCTTATGCTGGTCTTCGTCGAGGCGGTCGAGGTCGTCGGCCGTGAGGACCGCGTCCCCCACGCTAGCGACCGCTTCCGATTCGCCGGCCGGGGGCCCGCCCTTGCAAGCGACGAAGGCACATAGCGAAAACGCCAAGGCTGCCGAAACTACGATAACTTCTTTTCTCATAATTATTCCTTTACGCAACGCAACTCCGCTTCTCCGCGCGCGCTGCCGACGCCGGCGTAAGCCGGTTTCATACCCGTAGCTGCGGCCAGCGCCCGGGCGAATTCCGCCAAAACAACCGGCCTTCCTAAAAGTTCCGCCAGCGACGCCGTCCGCGTCTCGTCCCAAAGGCCCAGCCGGCGTAATATTTCGGGCGGAGCCGCCGCGGCGATCGAGCCGTGGTGGAGTACGGCATCCTTGTAACGCCGTTGGGCGCACCCGGCGACCTTCCGGCCGCAGACGTGGATGTCGTACGGCGCGAGGGAAGCGAAACACCGGTCGGCCCGCCCCGCCGGCGCGCCCCGCCATACGGAGGCAGCCACGCCCAATTCCCTAAGCGCCGCCGCGACCACGGCGACGATATCCTCGTAGTTATCGAAGCCCCGGCGCCGCTCGCGCACGACGCAGTACGTGAAATCCGCGCCGTGGGGCACGTAGCCGCCGCCGCTGAGCCGCGGAACCGCCGCCACGCCGTCCCAGTGCGGCGCCCGTTGGCCGCGGCCGTACGTCACCGCCGGCTCGAGCCACGCATACAACCGCCAACCGGGAGGCGCCTCGCCCGCGCGATACGCCGCCAGTAGCGCTTCGTCGCGGGCCATGTTCTCCGCCGCGCCGCCCGGGCCTTCTACCAACAGCTCGTAACGCCGCCAATCGGCCACGCGCCCTAGGGCTCCCCCTCCTCGGCCATCATTTGGGTCAGTATCGGGTTACGCGCCGCGCCCGCCTCGTCCAGGCGGCGCACCGGCGCCTTGAAAGGCGCGTCGGCGTACGCGTGCGCGTCGGCCGTCAGGTCGGCTACGATTTTCTCAAGCGCCGCGGCGAAGGCGTCCAGCGTCTCCTTCGTTTCGGTCTCGGTCGGCTCGACCATCAACGCCTCCGGGACCACGAGGGGGAAGTACGTCGTCGGCGGGTGGTAGCCGGCGTCGATCAACGCCTTGTCGATATCCCCCGCCGAACCGCGGCCGAACCTGGCTGACGACGCTACGAATTCGTGCATGCAAGGCGCGGTGCCGGCGACCTCGAGGAACTTCGCCACTTTCGCGCGGACGTAGTTCGCGTTCAGGACCGCGGCGCCGGAAGCGTCCCGCAGGCCGGCGGCGCCGAGGTGCCGTATGTACGCGTACGCCCTGACGAGGACGCCGAAGTTACCTACGAATGAACGGATTTGGCCTATGGAGTCCGCCGAGTCGTAGTCGAGCGCGTACTTGCCCCGCTTCTTTACGACGCGCGGCACCGGGAGGAAATCCGCGAGCCTTTTGCAAACGCCCACCGGACCGGCGCCCGGGCCGCCGCCGCCGTGAGGGGTCGAGAAGGTCTTATGAAGGTTGACGTGGCAAATGTCGAACCCCATATCGCCCGGACGGACGCGGCCTACGAGCGCGTTTAAGTTGGCGCCGTCGTAGTACAACAGGCCGCCGGCGCCGTGTACGGCCTCGGCAACCTTTAAGATGTCGGGCTCGAATAACCCCAACGTATTGGGGTTGGTTATCATCATGCCGGCGACGCGCTCGTCCAGCTTCGCCTTGAGGTCGCCGAGGTCTATCACGCCGTCGTCGCTCGAGGCGACGGCGACGACGTCGAAGCCCGCCATCCGGGCCGAGGCCGGGTTGGTGCCGTGCGCGGAATCCGGTATGAGCATTACGTTGCGGCCGTCGTCACCCCGCTTGCGGTGGTACGCCCGCGTCAACAACATCCCCACCAATTCGCCGTGGGCGCCCGCCGCCGGCGCGAGCGTGAACGCGCTCATCCCGCATATCTCGACGAGGTAGCGCTCGAGATCGCAGGCGAGCTGCAGCGCGCCCTGCACGTCGCCGGCCGGCGCGTACGGGTGAAGCGCCGCGAACCCGGGAAGCAACGCGACATCCTCGTTCACCTTCGGGTTGTACTTCATCGTACACGAGCCGAGCGGATAGAAGCCGGTGTCGACGCCGAAGTTCATCGCGGCCAGCCGCGTGTAGTGCCGCACGACCTCCGGCTCCGCCACGTCGCGCATCGGCCCGAAATCGCGGCGTACGAATTCGTCCGGGTAAAACGCTCCGAGGTCGACCTCGGGGGTATCCGCCGCGCCGGCCTCGAAACCCCGGCCGGGCGGTATCTCGAATATATTTCGGTATTCGTAGTTCATGAGCTGCTCCGGGAAAGAACGGTTAAACCCAACGGCCGAAAACCGCCTGCGCGAACAGGCCGGCAAGCGGCGGCACGATTAACGTCGAAAGGAACCGCGCTATCGCGAGCTTGGGGCCCACAAGCCCCATCTCGAGCGGGAACCGGGCCACGGCCCAAAGCGACCACGCCGTCACGAACGCCACCACGGTCCCGACCGACGCCCCCGACTTGTACAACGACGCGACGATGGGAAACGATACGTACGGCCCGCCGGGCGTAAAAGCCCCGGCCACGGTGGCGATCATGATCCCCTTAAAACCGGCGCCGGCGCCGAGCCACTTCGCGACTACCTCCCGCGGCACCAGGACCTGGACCAGGCCCGCGATTGCGAAAGCGATAACCAAAAGCGGCAGCGTGGTCAGAAACGTCTTGCCGCCGAAGGTGAACCCCTTCTGCAGCGAGCCGCCGCCCCGCCATATCGCGACGCCGATTAGCGCCGCGAGGATTACCGCCATTACGATAGTAGCGGTTTTCATTTCACGAATATTACTTCCGCGCCCTTTCGGCGATTTAAACGGACGCGAGTACCTCGCACAACCGGTCGATATCTTCTTTCGTTTTCGTCTCCGTAACCGTTACGAGGAGGCAGTCGTCGTACTCCGGGTAGAAGCGGCCCAGCGGCAGGCCCGGGTCGACGCCTTTCTTCAGGCACGCCGCGCGGACCTCCTCCGCGGCCCTCGGACACCGGAGGACGAACTCGTTGAAGGCCGGCTCCTCGAAGACCATCTTGTAGGCCGCGAGTTCGGTCGTTTGATATTGGGCGTAAGCGCAATTCTGAACGTTCCCGCGCGCGAGGGCGGCGAGGCCGGTCCGTCCGACGACCGAGAGGTAAATCGTAAACGTCGTCGCCGCCAGCGCGTGGTTGGTGCAGATGTTGGACGTGGCCTTCTCGCGGCGTATATGCTGCTCGCGCGTTTGCAGCGTCAGGACGTACCCGGGCTTACCTTCCGCGTCCGTCGTCTTGCCGACGAGGCGGCCGGGCATCTGGCGTACGAACTCGCGGCGGGTGGCGAAGAAACCCACGCCCGGGCCGCCGAAAGACGGCGTTATGCCGAAGCTCTGCCCCTCCCCCACGACGACGTCGGCGCCGAACTTGCCGGGAGGCGACAACGCCGCCAGCGCCATCGGCTCCGCCACGGCCACGACGAGGAGCGCTCCCTCGCGATGGCAAATCTCGGCGATGTCCGCCAGTTTGGTTTCCACCAGCCCGAAGAAGTTCGGATACTGCATTATGAAGCAGGCGGCGTCGCCCAGCGAGCCGGTCAGGCGGTTGAGGTCCACCGTACCCCCCCGCGCGTACGGCGCGCAACAGGGCAGCGTCACGGCCTCGACGCCGGGGATGTTGGCCAGATACGTTTCGACGACGCGCCGGTACTCCGGGTGCAGGTTGGGGGCCAAAACCGCCTGCGGCCTTTCTTTCTTGAGCCGCAGGCACATAAGCGCCGCCTCCGCGGCCGCGGTCGCGCCGTCGTACATGGAGGCGTTGGCGACCTCCATACCGGTGAGGGCCGCGACGTACGTCTGGAATTCGAAAATAACCGCCAGCGTACCCTGGCTGACTTCGGGCTGGTACGGCGTGTAGGCGGTGTAGAATTGACTCTGGCCGACGAGGTGTCGCACCGCCGCCGGGACGAAGTGGTCGTAGCAACCGGCGCCGAGGAACGAGTTTCGGTCGGTGCGGTTCGCGTCGGCGAGCGCTTCCATATGGCGCACGAGCGCCGGCTCGGTCAAAGGTTGGGGTAAATCGAAATCGACCCGCAAAAGCTCGTCGGGTAACGGTTCGAAAAGGTCGTCGACGGCTCCGACGCCGACCTCTCCGAGCATCTGCTTTACGGTATCGTCGCCGTGGGGAACGTACGGCATTAACGTCCTCCTCAAACGGGAGCGCCCGTATTTAAATAAAGCGAGGGGCCGCAACCCCTCGCCGGCCGGGAAGCGCGGCCAGCCGACGGCCGGCCGGCGCGGCGCGCCCTAAATTATTGACCTCCGATGAATTCTTTATATTCCGCCGCGGTCTTGAGGTTTTCGACTTCCGAGGGGTCCTTCAACTCGATTTTAACGAGCCACCCTTCGCCGTAACAATCGCGATTGACCAGGGCGGGCTCCTGGGTCGCGGCGCCGTTTACTTTCACGACCTTTCCGGAAACGGGCGCGTAGAGCTCGGACGCCGCCTTCACGGATTCCACGACGCCGAATTCGCCTCCGGCCTCCACGTCGGCGCCGACTTCCGGCAGCTCCAAATACACGATGTCGCCCAATTCCGATTGAGCGTGGTCCGTCAGGCCTATGGTAACGACGTTGCCGTCGACTTTCGCCCACTCGTGCGTCTCGGTGTAACTCAGGTCTTCCGGGTTCACCCGCAGCTCCTTTCCAACGGCGACTCCTAATTGCCGCCGATAAGCTTCAAAAAGGGCGTTTCGACAACGCGCGCCAACCGGGGCTTTTTGCGGATGTCGACCAGTATCTCGGTACCGACGTCGTCGTAGGGCAGCTCGAGGTACCCCAAGCCGATGTTTTCGCGCAAGCTGGGCGAATACGACCCGGACGTAACGCGGCCGATGCTCTTCTCCTCTATATTTATTATACCGTAGTCGCGGCGGGGAATGCCCGGGTCCACCATAACGAAACCGGCCAGTCTTCGTTTGACGCCGTCGTTTTTCTGTGCGACCAAGGTTTCCTTACCTATAAAATCGCCCTTATCGAACTTAACGGTCCAGCCGATGCCCGCCTCCAGCGGCGTCGTCCCCTCGTCGATGTCGTTGCCGTAAAGGCAGTACTTCATCTCAAGGCGGAGGGTATCGCGCGCGCCCAGCCCTACCGGGACGCCCCCTATCCCGCTGGTCAGTTCGAAGAGCACGTCCCATACTTCGCCGGCGCGCGCGGCGTCCACGTATACCTCGAAGCCGTCCTCGCCCGTGTACCCGGTACGCGAAACGCGAACCGGTACGTCGTCCATAACCGAGAATATAAACTCGTAGTAGCGGAGTTCGCTCAAATCGTCGGCCAACGCTTCGGTTAAGACCGTTTCGGACTGCGGCCCCTGTACCGCGACCAGCGCCGTCTGTAGCGACTTGTCCTCGACCGTCAAACCCTTGGGGAGATGGCCCACGACCCAGTCGTAATCCTTTTCGATGTTAGAAGCGTTCACCACCAACATGAACGTTTCGTCCGCGTCGCGGTATACCAGGATATCGTCGACGATGCCGCCCCGGGGAGTGCATACGGGCGTGTACAACGCCTTCCCGATCTTCAATTTCTCCACGTTGTTCGAGACGAGCTTGTTCAACGCCGCGGGGGCGCCCTTGCCGGAGACGTAGAACTCGCCCATGTGGCTCAGGTCGAAGATGCCGGCGTTCTCCCGCACCGTGACGTGCTCGTCGATAATGCCCGAGTATTGCACCGGCATGATGAACCCGGCGAACTCGACCATTTTCCCGCCGAGCGACACGTGTCTGTCGTATAAGGGCGTCTTGATCGCTTTTGCCATAAACTTACCGACCCTTACAACGATTTAAGCGCTTCGGCCATACGGCCTATCGCCTTTTCGATATTCTCTACGGAGTTGGCGTACGAGAACCTGATGTACCCTTTGCCGAACTTGCCGAAGGAAGTGCCGGCCAGACACGCCACGCCGGCCTCATCCAGGAAGTAATCGGCGAGCCACTTCTCGTCCTTCCCGGTGCCCGTGATATTGGGGAAGACGTAGAACGCGCCCTGGGGCTTCTTGCAGGTAATGCCGGGGAGCGAGTTAAGGCCGTCGACGACGACGTCCCGCCGCTCGCGGAAGGCTTCGACCATCTTCGCGGAATCGTCCTGCGGCCCGGTCAAACCCTCGATACCCGCGATCTGGGCGAACGAGCACGTACACGAGTTGGAGTTCGTCATAAGGCGGGTGATATGCGGGGCCAGTTCGGCCGGCATCGCGCCCCATCCCATACGCCAGCCGGTCATGGCGTACGTTTTGGAATAACCGTCTATGAGAACGGTGCGCTCCTTCATACCGGGGAAGCTGGCGACGGAGTTATGTTCGCCTTCGTATATTATGCGGTTATATACTTCATCGGTTAAAACGATGAGGTCATGTTTTATCGCGAGCTCGGCTATAGCGACTAGGTCGTCTTTGGTGAGAACGCCGCCGGTGGGGTTCTGCGGCGAGTTGACGACCACCATCCGGGTCTTGTCCGTGACGAGCGACGCCAGCTCGTTTACGTCGAGACGGAAGTCGAGCTCCTCGCGCAGCTGCACCGGCACCGCCTTCGCGCCGATATAATTAATCATGGACTCGTAAATGGGGAACCCGGGATTGGGATATATTACCTCGTCGCTTTCCTCGACGCAGGCCAGAATGGTGAAGAACATTATCGGTTTAGCCCCGGGTACTACGACGATTTCGTCCGGCGAGTAGTCGAGGGCCCAACGTTGCTTCATGTACTTCGAGATGGTCTCGCGGTGCTCGGGTAGGCCGGCGCTGGGGCCGTAATGGGTCCAGCCCTGGTCGAGGGCTTTCTTCGCCGCTTCGCGGATGTTCACCGGCGTATCGAAGTCCGGTTCGCCGATCTCGAGGTGTACAATCTCGCGCCCCTCGCACTCGAGCTTTTTCGCTCTGGCCAAAACCTCGAAAGCCGTCTCGGTACCGAGCCGGCCCATACGTTTAGCTATGTACATCACGTTCTCCTATCGGTTAATGAACGCAAAACCTAATGAACCCGGTAGTAAATCGCGCTTCGTTTTGAGCCCGAAGCTACCACACCGTACTTAGAAAGTCAAGATTGATTTTGGAAAAAGGCCCCGTGGTGCCTAAAACCGTCCGCGGTCCCCGCTAGGCGCCGGCCAGGAAGGGGTTATGCTTTCGCTCCTCGCCCACCGTCGTCGTCGGCCCGTGGCCCGGGAACACTTCCGTCTTCCCCGGCAGCGTAAGGAGCTTGCTTTTGATGGAGGATATCAACGTCCGCTCGTCGCCGCCGCACAGGTCCGTCCGACCGATGGAGCCGGCGAAGAGCGCGTCGCCGCTGAACACCAGGCCGTCGCCCACGAGCGAGATGCCCCCGGCGGTATGTCCCGGCGTATTCACTACCTTCAAACCGGCCTCCGCGACTTCGTCCCCCTCGCGCAACAGGACGTCCGCCGCCGGGGAGACGGCGTAGCATTCCTGGAACGTCGCGACGGCCTCCAGGCCGATGATAAGCGCGTCCTGGCGGTGAAGGGACTCGGCGCCCGGGCCGAGGTAGGGCGCGTCCCCTTCTCCTATATATATAGGTACGTCCAACAGCTTTTTAAGGGCGCCGTTGGCGCCGCTGTGGTCGAGGTGGCCGTGGGTATTTACTATCGCCACGGCCTCGAGCTCGAGCGCGCGCAGGTGGCCGGCGATTTCGTCGGCGTCCGAGGCCGGGTCTATGACGACGGCGCGTTTCTCGTCGTACGAGAATATGTAGCAATTGGTTGCGACCGGCCCGAGTTGAAGCGTTTCGATTAGCATATAACCGTATTTTAATACAGCGGGGAGAGAGTTGTCAACATAACGCCGCGCGTGCGGGCCGGCCTTAATCGAAACTTGATTGACAAATGCCTTATCCGGTGTTATAATCAAAACCGAAATTGGAGCGCTATATAAATAGGCGCATCCCCGCAAAGCATCTTAGCGAACAAACGCGACGTCGGTCGGCCTATGGCCGGCCGTATAAAATATTAAGGCCGTGGCGCCGGAATCGCATTTCGATATATCCGAAGAGTCGCGGGGTCGAATCTTCACCCTCGACAAAGGGCACCTCTTGCGCCTCGTCGGCGTGCGGGCGATTTACGCCATCGGGTACGGCGACGTAGGCTCGAGCATCTACTACGCCCTCGGCGTCACGGCGCTCTTCGCGATGGGCGCGGCGCCGCTGGCTATCGCGGCGGCGGGCGTGCTCTTCGTCTTCACGGTCCTGACGTACGCCGAGCTCTCGGCCGCGCTGCCGGAGGCCGGCGGCTCGAGCGCCTTCGCGCGGCGGGCTTTCAACTCCGACGCCTTATCGTTCATCGCCGGCTGGGCGTTGCTGCTCGACTACGTCGTCACCATCGCCATCTCGGCGTACACGGTTCCCCCCTACCTCGGCTACTTCCTACCGGTGCTACGTACGCCGGTGGGCCACTTCGCCGCGTCGGCGTTGCTCATCGCCTCCCTTACGGCGCTCAATATAATCGGCATCAAACAATCCACGGCGCTATCGCTCGTCCTCGCGATATTCGGCAACATAACGCAGCTCGCGCTGATAGTCATCGGCTTCGTCGCCTTCGTCAACCTGCCCGCGCTTATATCGCAGTTCGCGGTCGGCGCCCACCCCACGTGGGGGCAATTCATATACGGCGTGACGATCGCGATGGTCGCCTACACCGGCATAGAGGCCATAAGCCAGATGTCGGGCGAAGTCCGCAACCCGGGCAAGAACGTACCGCGCGGGATGCTGCTCACCATGGCCACGGTGCTCTTTATGTACATGGGCATCGTCTTCGTCGCCATATCGGCGATGCCGTTCGGCCCGGGCGCGGACGGCGTTTGGGCCAGCGAGCTGACGACGACGTACCTCGAAGACCCCATCGCGGGCATCGCGGCCCAGATGCCGGTCTTCGGGAAGTACCTCGCGCCGTGGATAGCGCTGTTGGGCGCGGCCATCCTGACCATCGCCGCCAACGCCGGCGTCATCGGCTCGTCGCGGCTCACGTATTCCATGGGCGCGCACTTCCAGCTGCCGGCCTTCTTCTCGCGGCTGCACCGCCGGTACAAAACGCCGTACCTGAGCCTGATAACGTTCTCGGCCATAAGCGTCATCATCATCTTCCTGGGTAAAAGGTTGACGTACCTGGCGGACCTGTACAACTTCGGCGCCATGCTCGCGTTCGCCCTCGCCCACGCGTCGCTTTTGGGCATCCGGTGGCGCGAGCCCCGGCTCGAGCGCCCGTTCAAATTGAAGCCCAACGTACGCATCGCCGGCCGCGAGTTCCCGATAACGGCGATATTGGGTTTCGTCTGCATATCCGCGGTGTGGGTAACGGTGGTAATAACCCACCCCTTCGGTCGTACGATGGGGTTCGTGTGGATGTTCGTGGGGTTGGGGATGTACTACTGGTACCGGCGGCGCAGCCGGATGCCGGCGGGGAGGGCGCTCGCGGTCGAAGAGGTCTCGTTCCCGGAATACCGGCCCCTTAAACTAAAGACCGTACTCCTCGCCGTTAAGTCGCTGCGCCGGGTTGAAGTAGTCGAGGCCGCGTTCAAACTCGCGAAAGAAGACAAAGCCACCGTCGTCGCGCTGCACGTCCTCGAGGTTCCCGCCTCGCTGCCGGTGGAAACGTTTATGTTCGACGAGTTCGCGGCCTCCGAGGAGGTCCTGCACAAAGCGTGGGCCGTCGGAACCGAGCACGGCGTCCACGTCGAAACCCGGCTCGTTCAATCGCGGCACGCCGGCGAGGCGATATGCCAGGCCGCCCGCGAGGTCGGCGCCGACATGGTCGTTATGGGCGCGTCCGACCGCTGGCACCGGGACCTTCCCTTCCCCACCACCACCGTCGAATACGTCCTCAAGAACGCGCCTTGCGTCGTCTGGGTGGCCAGCGTACCTTCGTAAATTTCCCATATAGTAGATAACTAAAGGCGCGCCTTACGGCGCGCCTTCGTAGTTTACGAGAGCGGTTCCGGCGGCGCGGGGAGTATCTACCCTATATCTCCCTTGACCGTCCACGACAGGCCGTTGCCTATTTCGAGCACCGTCGTCGCCGCGCCCGTGAGGCCCCGGAGCCACCCCAGGAAAGGCGCGGCCTCGCCCGCGTGCGAGAGGACATTATCGGCCACTAGCGACGCGCCGACCGCGAGCCTGGGCCAGAGGAGCTCGCCGTACGCCACGTACTCGTCCTTCGCACCGTCGACGAAGGCGAAGTCGAACGGCTCGTCGAACGTCGCGAGCGTATCGCGCGCGTCGCCCGCCCGAATCTCGACGAGGTCCGCGACGCCGGCCGACTTTAGGTGGTCGACCGCCACGCGGATTATGTCTGGATTCCTCTCCAGCGTCACGAGGGAGCCACCCGTTGCCGCGCACGCCCGCGCCAACCACAACGCCGAGTAACCCGCGCTCGTGCCCACCTCAACTATGCGCCGCGCGCGCGTCGCGAGCGCCAGCAGGAAAATAAACTCCGCCGAATGGGGGTGCAGCGCGCGGAAGCGCTGCTCCGGCGGCAGTCCCGCGCGCCGCTGGCGCCCGTCCTCCAGGCGTACCGCGGCCTCGACCGACCGCCACACCTCCAGGTCGAAATTCGACATGGCTACTCCTCTACTTCAGCGTCCACCCCATACAAATCCCGCGCCGGGTCGAACTCCAGGTCGAAGCCGAGCTCCATGTCCCACGTCGAATCGGGCATATCCCACGTAAGGATTTCCTCGCGTATCGCCTCGGCGAAAGCCGGGTCGCCTATGGTATCGCTCTCGATTTCGACCGCGGTCACCCCGCCGTCCGAGGCTATCGTAAGGTTAGGGTGAAGGGCCCCGGCGGGGCCGTCCGCGCCGAAGTGCGACAGGTAGATCTCTTTCAACCGCGGCTGCTTCTTGGCCAGAAGGACCGCGAGCTCTACCGTCCACGAGAGGGCGCCGGTCAAAGCGTCCAACAGGCCGGCCGCGGCGGGGGCGACGACGGCCGCTATCAATAATACCGTTAAAAACGTTCTCGCTCTAACCATAGGTAACTTTTCTACCGCGCAGCGCGAAGTGCGGGTGCGGGTAACCACGGGTTAAATCGAACGTCTCCACCTCCAGGCCGGCCCGTTCCATCGCGACGCGGTAATCGTCGCCGGCGCGCAGGAATACCCCGGCCCCCTCCGTCAGGCCGAGTACGCGCACCGCGAGCCATTCCTGAAGGTAACACCAACGTCGTTTCCAAACCGGCCGGTCCGTCATCTCTTTTATGATGAGGTACCCGCCCGGGCGCAGCCTGCTCGCCGCGAGCCGGATAAGCTCGTCCTGACGGCTCGGCGGGAGAAGGTACAACATGTCCACGACCGCCACGGCGTCGAACGGGCCGCGGCTCTCCACGTACGCGTACGCGTCGTCGAGTACGAACGCTACGCCCTCCCGGCCGGCGGCGGTTTTGACGGCCGCGTTAATCTTTCTCTCGTCAGCGTCGACGCCCACTACGTCGAGCTCGGGCCGGCGCACCTTAAGGACGTTCGCGAAGACGCCGGCGGAACAGCCCAACTCGACCACGCTCGCGACGTCTCGCGGCACGAGCGCGGCCACCTTCCCGAGCGGCGCCGTAGCGTACCGGACGCGCGCGTAAAGGCGCTCGCGCAAAGACAGGCCGGCGTATAGAGGTGCGATATCCGCGTAGGGCATCTTCGGCCGGGCCCTCCCGGCCGCCCTCCCGATAACGTACGCGCCGGCGAACCGGCCCTTCCGACGCTCGCCCGCCCGCGGCAGAACGCGCCGGACGCGACGCGAGCGTACGGGATTAATCCGGCGCGCGGGGCTCGGGTTTCTCGTCGGCTATGGCCGGGCCCACGCGCCACGTCCCGAACAATTTTTTAAACCGCCGGGCGAACAAGAACAGGAAGTTTCTCGAGCCGTCGCGCCACAGCGAAAGTTTGGATTCGCCCCGCCGCTTCACGTAGTGGAAATGGACCGGGACCTCGCGCGCGCGGAGGCGGCCGCGCTTCTCGAACACCTCGAGCTTCAGCTCCTCCGAGAACGGCATGCCGTCCGACGTCACGTTCACCTGCTCGAGTACGTCGCGCCGAAAACACCACATCCCGGACTGCGAGTCCCGTATCCGAAACCAGTACAGGAGTGCGATCGTGAGGTTGAAGACGCGGTTGCCGAGGTAGCGTAGAATGTAATCGAAGTTCTCCTGCCAGTCGGCGGCGATACGCCAGGCGCTGATAAAATCCAACTCGTCGGCCACGAGGACGTCGATAAGATAAGGTATGGCGTTGACGGGGTACGTCGCGTCGCCGTCCAACGTGCAAATGACGTCGCCCGTGGCCTGCGACAGGCCGGACTTGTACGCCCGGCCGTAACCCGGGCGCGCCTCGAAGACGACCCTGGCGCCCCCTTCCCGGGCGGCCGCCCCGGTCCGGTCGCTCGAGTTGTTGTCTACTACAATAACCTCGTCGACTAAGGAAGGCATCTCCCGCAAACATTCGGCGACGCCCTCTTCCTCGTTATAGCAGGGCATGACGACCGAAATTTTTAAGCCGTGGCGCATAATCGGCCGAACCTTAACTCAATATCGTCTTTGGAGCAAGAAATAACTCGCCGTTCCCCACGCGCCGCCGGCGAAACTGAAGGCGAGCTCGAGCGGAAGGAACGCCAACGCGCCGAGCGCCATAGCTACGCCACGACGCGCCAGGAACGCCAGCCACCGGAAGTTCAAAGCGTAGACGGCGACGAGCGTCGCCGCCGCGCCCAACGCGGCCCACTCCCAAGCGAACGGCGCCAACGCCGCCCATAATAAAAAGAGCGCCGGCGCCGGCAACGACATTATGAAAGACGTCGGCACCGACGTCCGGTTGGCCCCCGCGCCCCGGCGCCTCCCCATCCGCAATAGGCAACGCGTAAGCGCCGCGCCCCGTCGGAACGCCGTCGTCAACGCGCCCACCGTGCTATATACCTTCCGGTGCTCGACTTCGACGTCTTTATCGAGCAGGACCCGGACGCCGCGCGCGGCCAACGTTCGCCCGAAAGCGGTATCCTCCACCGACGGCCGCTTGTAATCTTCGTCCATACCCCCGGCCGCCAGGAATACGTCTTTCTTAATCGACGCGCAGCTGGTATAGAAGAGGTCCACCCGCGCCGGCAACTGCAGATAGGTGAACCGCATCCAGAGGTTTTTATATTTACTGGCGAAATCCGGCAGCGCCGGCAGCTCGGCCTCCACCCCCAAAACGGCGTCGACGCCTTCGGCGTACGCGGCCGCGACCTCTTCGAATATACCGGCCGGGACGAAGACGTCGGCGTCTACGAAGAGGAGGACGTCGTTGCGGGCCGCGCGCGCGCCGGCGTTGCGGGCCGCCGCGGGGCCCGGGCCGCCGTCGTTCGGCACGACGCGAAGCCCGGCACTCTCCGGCAAGGCCGCCAACGAGCCGTCGGTTACGCGGTCGTCGACGACGACCACCTCGCCGGCCGGCGGCTCGGCCGCGAGCGCCGTCCGTACGGCCGCCGCCGCCAGCGCGGCGCCGTTCCCTACGGGCATTATCACGGATATGTCGGAAGGACCGTACGTCATTTTTTATAAAACTTACAAACGCGCGCCGGGCGATTCCTCGCGGGGCTTCCGCGACCCCGCCCGGCCGTCGGGACGTTCCTACAGTACTTCAGGGCGCTTCGATTTCGTGTTAAACTAATACGGCCTTGCGTCGATTATGTCCGAAGACCTAAAAATATACGCGCTCTTCGGCGGCGCCGTCAACGAGTCCCTATTTCCCGCGACGCTCAATGCGGCTTTCGCCGCCGCGGGCCTGAAATGGCCGTACGTACCGTTCCGGGCCGACGGCGAAACGCTGACCGGGTTGTTCGCGCGGCTCGCGACCGACGGCCTGGCCGGCGCCAACTTCATCTACCCGTGCGAGGAGGCCGCGGCCTCCCTGTGCACCGAACTCTCGCCCGAAGCGGCTGCGTTGGCCGCAGTCGACGCCGTTCGCTGCACCCCGGGCGTCGTGGAAGGTTTCAAACTCGACGTTTACGCTTTCGCGCGTTCGCTGGACGAATTGGGGCTGGACGTCGTCGGCAAACCGGCGTTGGTCTTGGGCGGCGGGCCCGCCGCCCGGGCTTGCGGCCTCGTACTAGAGCAAGCGCGCGCCGCCGTCACGTACGCGGTGCGGGACGTAACGCGGCCGCGGCCGGGGGTATCGAGCCAGGCCACGGTCATAAGGATGGAGGACGCATCGGCCTTCCCGGCGAATAAAAAGCCGGTTGCCCTTATTAACGCCGAGCCCGCGACGCCGGCCCCTGACTTACCTCCGCTCAACTACGACGCGATACCCAAGGATTGCTTCGTATTCGACCTAACTTATACTCGGCGGACGGGTTTACTGGAAGCGGCGGAAGAACGCGGCCTCCGCCACGCCGACGGCCTGGCTATGTTCCTTTATAAAAGTTGCCGCGCGTTCGAGTTGTGGACGGGAGGCGAAGCCCCGTTCGACGTGATGCGCCGCGCCGCCGCGGCGGAACTCGCCAAGCGCGACCCGTAGGGGAATTACTCTTCGCTCGTCACCCCCACCAATTCGATAACGCGGTCGACGACCTCCGCCGGCATAAGCTCGTCGGTTTGGATTTGCAGCGGCACCTTGTCGTATACGGCCCGGCGCTCCGCCTTAAGCTCCCTGATGCGGGCGAGCGGGTCCGCGCTCTGGAGCAGCGCGCGCGGCTCCTCGCTCTCGAGCCGTTCTTGAATAGTTTCGGGGCCGGCCCGCAAGGCCACCGCGACGCCGGATTCCTCGAAGAGGCGGTAATTCTTGTCGTCGAGGATGGCGCCGCCGCCGGCGGCCACGACCAGGCCCCGCTGCGACGCGAGTTCGGCCACCAGCAGGTTCTCTTCGTCGCGGTACCGGCCTTCGCCGTAGCGGGCGAAGACGCCGGGGATGGATTCGCCCAGCCGTTCGGCAATAACGGCGTCCATATCGACGAACCGCCGCCGGAGCCTCCCCGCCAGCAACTTGCCGACGACCGTCTTTCCGACCCCGGAAAAACCCACCAGGTAGATATTATCCTCGGGAGTTATCATCCGCCGCCTCCGCACGCGCAGCGAGGTTACCATACCGCGGCGACGGGTGTCAACTACGCGACGAAGGCCCACGGCGGGCCGCAGAGGGTCCTCGTTAACGGGCGCTTGCCGCGGCGCCGCCGTTGTGGTATTATTCCCGGCATAACTACGGAGTTCCGATGATGGAAGACATAAGCGAGCTCGAGCAAAGATTAGACAGGCTCTCACGCGCGGTGGACGACGTCCGGGAGGGCCTTTGACCCGGAAAAAACCGTCAACCGCATCGTCGGCCTCGAGGAGAAGGCCGCCGCACCGGACCTATGGGAAAATCGCGACCAGGCCCAACGACTACTGGCCGAGCTGAGTCGCCTAAAAAAACGGGCCGAAGCGTTCGCCGCGGCCGAAAAAAGACTCGAGGACCTGGGCGTCTTCTACCAACTCTGCCTCGAAGAACAAGCGGCCTGCGCCGACTTCGGTAGCGAACTCTCGGCGCTGGAAGAAGAGGTCGAACGCCTTTCGCTTTTGACGTTCATGGGGGGTCCTTACGACGGGTCCGACGCCATCGTGGAAGTCAAACCCGGCGCCGGCGGCGTGGACGCCGCCGATTGGGCCGAGATGCTTTTTCGGATGTACCTCAAGTGGTCCGAGGCGCGCGGCTACCAATGCGACATCCTGGCGGCCGAAGCGGCGGAGGAAGCCGGCGTACGATTCGCCGTGTTCGAAGCGCGGGGCGACTACGCGTACGGCAACCTGAGCTGCGAGGCCGGCGTACACCGCCTGGTTCGAATATCGCCCTTCGACCAAAAGAGTCGCCGCCACACGTCGTTCGCCAACGTAGCCGTATGGCCCAAACTCGACGAGACGGTAGAGGTGGATATCGACGAGACCGACCTTAAAGTGGATACTTTCCGTTCGTCGGGGCCCGGCGGCCAGCACGTAAACGTTACGGACTCGGCGGTGCGCATCACCCACCTCCCCACCGGCATCGTCGTGTGTTGCCAGGCCGAGCGTTCGCAGCATCTCAATCGACTTCGGGCGCTGGAGGTATTACGTTCGAAACTGCACAAATTGAAAGAGGACGAACGACGCGCCCGCGTCGAGGACCTCAAAGGGCCCAAGCGCGATATCGCGTGGGGCAGCCAGATACGCTCGTACGTCCTCTTCCCGTACCAGCTGGTCAAAGACCTGCGGACGGGGCATGAGACGAGCGACGTCGGCCGCGTCCTCGACGGCGGCCTTGACGAATTAATCGCCGCGGCCTTGAAGTGGCGCGGCACGAAGGGGGGCCAGGAATGACGGCCGAAAGGTTTTTAAAAACGGCGCTGCGCGGCCCGCCCGCCGTAACGGCTTTCTTGATAATGAGCACGGCGGCCGCCGGCGGCGAAGAGCTCGTCGCGCCGGCGTACCCGGCGGATATCCGGGACAAGCCTTTCGAAGTCAACGTCGTCGTTTGCGGCGCGTCGGAAGCCGGAAAACCCGGCGTTTGCAGGGTCATATATAACGACGGGCCGGCCGCGTTCGCGGACCCCGCCTACGCCGCGTTCGAAAAATGTACGTTCGATTCCGCCCGCGAGCGCGCCACCATTTGGTACGTCTTCCGCCTGATGCGGGATACGGAAGTGGTGGACGCCTCGCGCGAGCCGGAACGAGAATTCGAGGTCGCGCCCGAACTGGTCGAATCCGTCGCGCCCACCTTCCCGCCCGGGGCGCCGTCGCTGACGACCGAAATCTCGTTGGACTTATTCATCGGCCCCGACGGCGGCGTCTGGTACGCGGAACAGGCCGGCGACGGCGCGGACCCGCTTTACGTCGAACGGGCGCTCGCCGCGGCGCGCGAGTTCAAATTCGAGCCGGCCGTCCTGAATGGCAAACCGACGGCGACGTGGTGGCCGTTCATAATAGAATTTAAATAAAGACGGCTCACGACACATAGTCTAGAAGAAACGCCAGGTGGGCATAATGATGCGTTGGATAATTGCGCCGGCCTTGCTCGCGGCCGCCGCCGGGGCCCAGGACGGCTTCGTCCCGGCCCAACCGATACACGTCGAGCCGCTGGGCGAAATCGAAATCGTCCCGGGGGTGGTCTTTACGGACACGGTGGTATTGAAACTCACCCTCGACGCCGAAGGGCAAATCACGGAGGCCGAGGTATGGTCGACCTCCGGCGACGACGAAATCGACGCTACGGCGTTGGCGGCGGCGCGCAAGTGCCTTTTCGCGCCGGCCACCCAGGACGGCGAACCGGTCGAATCGTTCTACCAGATCTACTACCGGCTCTCGGCGTACAGAACGCGCGAGT
This sequence comes from bacterium, assembly GCA_035529855.1. Taxonomy (NCBI): domain Bacteria; species bacterium. The sequence continues at coordinate 35,208 of DATKVX010000007.1, read as the reverse complement.
ACCTGAGCGCCGAAGAAAAGGCCGGGACGGCCGAGAAAACGCCTCCCCCCGAGGAGGAAGCTGACGGAGGAAACTAAAAGCCTGCGCGACATCCGGCTGGATAAGCTCGCGCGCCTGCGCGAGCGAGGAATCGACCCCTACCCCGTGGGCTCGACGCGGAGCCACGTCATACGCGACGTCGCGTCGGCCTTCGACGAGCTCGAGGGCAAAGACGTGGCCGTCGTAGGCCGCGTCACCGCGCTGCGCCCCCACGGCAAAGCCTCCTTCGCCGACGTAACCGACGCCTCCGGCAAGATACAATTGTATTTCAAATCGGACCTGCTGGGGGACCGCTACGAGCTATTCGGCCTCCTCGACCTGGGCGACTTCGTGGGCGCCGCCGGGAAGGTCTTCAAGACGCGCACCGGCGAGGTAACGGTCGCGGTCGAGGCCTTCGACGTCCTGGCCAAGAGCGTACGGACACCCCCCATCGTCAAGACCGAAAAGACCGACGAGGGCGAGGTCGTCCACGACGAGTTCGCGGACCCGGAGAAGCGCTACCGGAAGCGCTACCTCGACGTGATGGTTAACCCGCACGCGCGGGCGTGCGTCCTCACCCACGCCGAGTTGCTGCGGGTAACGCGGCGGTTTATGGCGGAACAGGGTTACGCCGAGATCGAAACCCCCATCCTCCAGCCGCTGTACGGCGGCGCCAACGCCCGCCCCTTCACCACCTACCACCGCGACCTGGAGATGGACCTCTACCTTCGCATCGCCGACGAGCTCTACCTCAAACGACTCCTCGTCGCCGGCCTCGAGAAAGTTTACGAAATAGGCAAGGACTTCCGGAATGAATCCATCGACCGGACCCACTACCCCGAGTTCACCATGCTCGAGGCGTACGAGGCCTTCGGCGACTACCGGACGATGATGGCGCTGACGCAGGGCTTGATAATCGCCGCCGCCGAAGAAATCCGCGGAACGTTGAAGCTGACGTACCAGCGTCGCGACGTAGACCTCGAGCCGCCGTGGCCCGAAATATCGATGGTGGATTCCTTAAACGAAAAGCTGAAAGAGGCCGGGATTGGCGACGTGCTCGGCTGCGACGAAAAAAAACTGGAGGACGTCCTGCGCCGGGGCGAATTCGCCGAGCTGTGGCCCAAAGTCGAAGGCCGCTGGTCCCGCGCCCGGGCGATAGACGTGCTGTTCGACGAGATGGTCGTTCCCGGGCTCTGGGCGCCGACGTTCGTTGTCGGCTTCCCGGCCGAGCTTTCGCCGCTCGCCAAGCGGCAAAGCGACAACCCGGCGCTCGCGGAGCGGTTCGAACTATATATATGTAATTTAGAAATAGCCAACGCCTTCAGCGAGCAGAACGACCCCGGCGAGCAGCGTAAGGCTTTGGAAGCGCAAGCGGAAGCTCGAGCCGCGGGCGACGAGGAGGCCCAGCAAGTGGACGAGGACTTCCTGGAGGCGCTGGAGTACGGCATGCCGCCGGCAGGCGGCCTGGGCGTCGGCGTCGACCGCGTCGCGATGGTCCTGGCCGACGCGCCCAACATCCGCGAGGTCATCGCGTTCCCCCAGCTCAGGATTAAAAAGTAACGGCTACCGTCTCGCAACAGGCCTATGCCAACGTACACCGCCGCCGTAGAAGAGATAGAAATCCCCACCCGCGAGCTCGTCTTAGGGCTCGTCGGCGTATATAACCGCGCGTACTGGCCCGCGGCGGCCTTCGGCGCCGCCGTCGCTTTGGCCGCGGTCGCGTTCGTATTGGTCAAACCCGGCGCCTTCAGCGACTTAATAGTCAAAATCTTGCTCAACTTGCTTTGGCTCTGGACCGGCGTTATCTTCTTTTGGGGGCGCTTCGCGCCCGAGTTCCACGTCGCTTACCTCTTCGCCTTCGCCTTTATACTGCAGGGTACTTTTTTCTTTATGGACGCTTTCTTCGGAACGTTGGAATTTCGACCCTTTAAAAGCGCCCCCACCCTACTAATAGGGTGCGGCCTGCTCGCCGCCGCCGGGGTCTTACACCCTATTGTCTCGAGCTGGTCGGGCCGCGGTTGGCCCGCGCTGCGGCTCGTCGGCACGGCGCCGGCGCCCACCGCGGCGTTCACGTTGGCCCTACTCACGTTCACGCTCCATAAGCCGAGGCCGCTGTTTTTCGTAATCCCGGCGGCCTGGGCGCTAATCGCCGGCGTCTGCGTCGCGCAGGCCTGGCGCTTTTACGAGGAATTGATCCCGGCCGGCGTCGCGGCCGTGGCCGTACTTTGTTTCGTAGCCGCCCTGTGCCGAACGTTGCCCGCACGAGAATCTGAAACCGCTGGAGGAGCTACTTCATGGTAACCGCGGAGGCATTTATTTCGTTCCTTGCCGAGTTCAACCGCGCCGTCTTCCCGGCGCACGTCATCTTCTACCTGCTCGCGGTCGGCGCCGCGTTCCTCGTCTTCGCGCGCCCCGGCAAGTGGGCCGACGTCGCGGCCAAAGGTACGCTGGCGGTCCTTTGGGCGTGGCTCGGCATCTTTTATATGATAATGTTTTACACGCGGATTAATTCCGCCGGCTACGCCTGGGGGGCGCTGTTCCTACTGCAGGCGGTTTTCTTCGCCGTCGAAATCTTTTGGCCCAAAATCGAATTCCGGCCTTACGGCCACCCGAAGTTAGGCCACGTCGGCGCGACCGTCGCCGGCTGGTCGCTGGTGGGTTACCCGGTAACGGCGCTGATATTCAAACACGGTTGGCCCGAGCTCGCGCTCTTCGGCTGCGCGACGCCGATAGCGATATTCACGTGCGGGATGCTGCTCTTTACCTTCGACCGCAAGCCGCGCTGGCGCTTCACGTTCATACCGTTCCTGTGGTCCGTCGTGGGCGGCCTCGGCCCCGCGGTGCAGTGGCGCTACTACGAAGACTACGCCCTTTTTCTGGCGGGCCTTATACTCCTCGCCGCCTGGATATGGGCCTCGTATAAATACAAGAAGAAGAAGCAATCATGACGGACGGACTCGGCTTAAAACTCGTAGGCCTTAAGAAGACGTACCCGAAGGCGTTCCGGCGGCCGGCGGTGGAGGCGATTAAAAATCTCGACCTCGACGTGCGGGACGGCGAGGTCGTGGGGCTTCTCGGACCTAACGGCGCCGGCAAGACGACGGCGATAAAGGCCATCTGCGGTTTGTTGAACCCGACCGCGGGCGAAATATTCATAGGCCCATATTCGCTCGCGCGCGAGCGCCGGCGGGCGCTGGCGCGCATGGCGGTGGTGCTCGAGGGGGACCGCAACCTCCGCTTTCGGCTAACGGTGAAAGAAAACGTAACCTTTTTCACCACCATAGCCGGGTGCGACCGGCGGCGCGTCAAGGAAGAGACGCCGGCGGCTCTAGAGCGGTTTCACCTAGCAGGGAAAGCCGACGAGCAAGTACGGAACCTTTCAAAGGGCCAGAAACAGATCCTATCGGTCGCCATCGCGTTCCTTACGCGGGCTGAGCTCGTCCTACTCGACGAGCCGACGCTGGGGCTGGACGTCCAAACGTCGCAGGAACTCCAAACCATCATCCGCGAGATGGCCCGGGAGGGTCGCGCGGTGTTGCTGACCACTCACGAGATGGCGGTCGCGCAAAAGGTCGCGGACCGCGTCGCCATCGTCACCGAAGGGCGGTTGGTTACGTTTAAGCCGACGGAAGAACTCCTGGAACTTTTCCGTTATCACCAATACACCATCCACCTTCGTTGGCCGGAAACGGCGCCCGGAACCGTCGACTTCGGCGACGGCGACGTCGAAATTATACCCGCCGGCGACCATAAACGTGATTTAACCCTCCGCCTCCATACGGACAAGAAGGACCGTTTATACGAAATCCTGGCGAAGCTGCGAAGCGAGGAATGTGATATATTGGAGGTCGCCCGCCACCAACCCGACCTCGAGCGGGTGTTCCTCTCGATAGTCGAGGGCGAAGGGAAGCAGTCACGGTGAAATATTGGCTTCACCTCGCGCGCGCCCACTTCACCGCGGAATTTATTACGCTGTTGCGTTACCCGTTCGACCTGGCGTCGCTGTACCTCATCGTAACGCTACCTTTAGTCGGCATATTCCTGGGCGTTTACGCCTTCGTCCCCGCCGGCCTCGTTATGGGCAGTACGATGGCGTCGGTCTACGTGGGCTACATATTCTGGACGTTCTACGTGCTCACCGTGCAACAGGCGGCTTGGGAAATAAAGGAGGCCGCGACTAAGGGTTATATCGAGCGCGAGTTCCTCACCCCCGCGGGGCACGGCCCGACCATCGTCGCGAAAATATTAGCGGTAAGCACGACCGGCCTGTTTCACTACGCTGTGATCTCCATAACATGCGCGCTGATTTGCCGCTTCAGGTTGACCGTAGACGTGCTGAGCGTACTATTCATATTCTTTTTTTGTTACGTTTTCCTCGCCGGCGTCGGCCTCACGGTCGCCGGCTTCGCGCTCGTGTTCAAACGCATAGGCAATCTGATCGTGTTAGTTCAATTTATATTGATCGTACTCTCGTTCGCGGCGTTGGGCTCCTACCACCCGGCCGCGGAAACCGCGCTGCGGTGGTTCCCCTATACACAGTCGGTACGGTTATTACGCGCCGTCCTACTCGACGGCAAAGGCTTTTCGTACGTGACCCAACCCGCGAACGTCGTGCCGCTGGTCGCGGGGGCGTTAGCTTTCTTCGGCGCGGGGTACCTTGCGTTCCGGTGGCTCGACCGCGCCGCTATGGACCGCGGATTAATCGGCCAGTTCTAAAGGTCAACGACACGAGGTTATGAAACACATTTATTATATCGCGACGGCGCTCGCGTCGGCGCTGCCCACGGCCGCGGCGGCGACGTACGTATACGAAGGGCAATGGGGCCGGTTGGGTACGGGCCACGGCGCGTTCACGGAGGTCTCCGGCGTCGCGGTGGCGCCGAACGGGAACGTTTACGTATCCGACCGGCGCAACGATTGTATCCAATACTTCACGGCCGGCGGCAGTTACCTCGGGAAGTGGGGGACGCCGGGAAACGGGCCCGGGCAATTCGACGGGCCGTACGGCCTGGCCGTGGCGCCGAACGGAGCGGTATACGTCGCCGATACGGATAACGACCGCGTCCAATACTTCACCGCGGCCGGCAGCTACCTCGGCCGGTGGGGCCGGCCGGGGTCAAGGGCGGGGGATTTCGATACGCCCCTCGGCGTCGCGGTCGCGCGCGGCGGGAACGTCTTCGTCACCGACGCCGAGAACGACCGCGTACAACGGTTCACCCCCAACGGCGGTTACCTCGGGAAGTGGGGCCGCAGCGGCAAAGGCGACGGCCAATTCGACTTCCCCACCGACGTCGCCCTCGCGCCGGACGGCCGCGCGTACGTGGTCGATGCCGCCAACGCCCGGGTCCAATATTTCACCGCGTTCGGTACGTTCCTGGGCAAATGGGGTTCGCTCGGCTACGGCGAAGGCCAATTCTTCTACCCGAAAGCCATAGCGGTCTCGGGCGACGAGCGGGTATTCGTGACGGAGGATTTCAACCACCGCGTCCAGCATTTTACGACGAGCGGCAGCTTCCTGGGGACGTGGGGTTCGCTCGGAAGGGGCGGCGGAGAATTCAACGAACCTCGGGGCGTCGCGACGTTTAACGACGGCAAACGCGTCTACGTCGCCGATACGGATAACGACCGCGTCCAATTCTTCCGGCGCGTGGCATACGGCGTCGAGCCGTGCTCGCTCGGGCGCGTCAAAGCGCTTTTCGAATGATTTTTACCTTTCGCCTTTCCTTCCGGAGAAGGGCGGCGGGGGCGCTCTTGAACGAAACCGTACGACGGCCCCGCCATTTAACCGGGGAGGTTCGAGTATGAAAAAGATAGTCACGACAGCGGCCTTACTTCTGGCCACCGCGGCGGCGTTCGCCGAGTTCGCGTACGAAGGAAAGTGGGGTGCGCAAGGGTCCGGTGAAGGCCAGTTCGACCACCCGTGGGACGTGGCCGTCGCCCCCGGCGGCCGCGTTTTCGTTACCGACCGCCACAACCATCGCGTCCAGTACTTCACGGCGACCGGGAGTTACCGGGGGAAATGGGGGGCGTACGGTACCGGCGCGGGCAAGTTTCGCTTTCCCTCCGGGGTCGCCGTGTCCGCGAACGGCGTATACGTCGGCGATTCGCTGAACCACCGGGTCCAACGTTTCACCAACGCGGGGAGTTTCCAGGGCTCCTGGGGCGAACGCGGTACCGGCGAGGGCGAATTCAACAAACCGCTCGGGGTGGCCACGGCGCCTAACGGCAACGTATACGTCGTCGACGCCGGCAACTGCCGCGTCCAGTACTTCTCGCCGGCGGGGAGCTTCGTCGGCAGCTGGGGCGCGCCGGGCAACGGCCCGGGCCAATTCGACGAGCCCCGGGGAATAGCAGTAGGCGAAAACGGCACCGTTTACGTAGCGGACGCCGGGAATCACCGCGTGCAGCGTTTTTCCCCCGCCGGAAGCTTCGTAGCGTCCTGGGGCACGCGGGGAAGCGGCGACGGCCAATTCGACACGCCGTGCGGCGTCGCCTTCGGCCCGGGCGGGAACGTGTACATCCTGGATTGCTACAACCACCGCGTCCAATACTTCGCGCCGGCCGGCAGTTTCCTCGGCAAGTGGGGTTCATTCGGAACCGGCGACGGCCGGCTCAATTACGCGTGGGGCGTCGCCGCTACGCGGTGGAGCCGCGGCGATACGTCGACCGTACGAGTCTACGTTGCGGATACCAACAACAACCGCGTCCAGTATTTCAAAGACCTCCAACCCGCGGTCGAGCCGACGTCGTTGGGGCGCGTAAAATGCCTATTTAAATAAACAGCGTACCGGGTACCACGGTAACCTCTCACCACGCCTCCGGCTCAGAACGCCTTTCACGTCGGGCCGGCAGCCACAGCTGAACAAAGGACGAGAAATGAAACGAGTACCGACGCTAATCATTCTCTCAATTGCTATGGCCGCGGCCGCCCCGGCCGAGTTTAAATACGCCGGTCAGTGGGGCTCACCGGGAACCGCCGCGGGAGAATTCAACGCGCCGACGGGGATAGCCGTCGCGCCCAACGGCAACGTCTACGTCGCCGACGAGTTCAACCACCGCATCCAGTACTTCACCGCCGCCGGCAGTTTCCTCGGCCGGTGGGGCTCGCGCGGTTCCGGCAAAGGCCAATTCGTTTACCCCTCGGACGTGGCGGTCGCCCTCAACGGCAACGTCTACGTAGCCGACTTCGACAATAACCGGGTCCAATACTTCAAACCGAACGGCGCGTACCTGGGCCAGTGGGGCGAGTTCGGCATCTTACCGCGTTTCTTCGATAAACCGCACGGCGTCGCGGTGAACCGCGGCGGCAACGTCTACGTGGCGGATACCTATAACAATCGCGTGCAGTACTTCACTCGAGCCGGCAGCTTCCTGGGCTCCTGGGGTACTAAAGGCGCCGCCGACGGCCAATTCGACCAACCCATTAGCATCGCGGTCGCGCCCCACGGCAACGTCTACATCGCGGACCGGCTCAACAACCGGGTGCAGTACTTCGACGCCGAGGGCGTCTTCCGCGGTAAATGGGGCACGAAAGGTTTCGGCTGGGGGCAATTCGAGTACCCCTCGGCCATAGCGGCCGGCCCCGATTACCGCATCTACGTTACCGACTACTCGTGGCACCAGGTCCAGTATTTTACGGCCTCCGGCAGCTTCCTCGGCAAATGGGGCAGTAAGGGGACCGGCGACGGCGAATTCAACTTCCCCGACGGCGTCGCCATCTCGCCCGCCGGTACGCGCGCGTACGTAGCGGATACCGGCAACAACCGCGTCCAGTACTTCAAGCGCGTCGAGCCCGCAATCGCGCCGACGTCACTCGGGCGCGTGAAAGCTTTGTTTAAGTAAATGAAAAAATCGTTCGAGCTCTTCGTCGCGCGGCGCTACCTCACCGCCAAGGGGAAGGACGCCTTCCTCTCCGTCATAACGCTCATATCCGTCGGCGGCGTGGCGGTGGGCGTTATGGCGCTCGTCGTCGTCATCAGCGTGATGAACGGCTTCGAGATCAACTTGCGCGAGAAGATCCTCGGAACCACGGCGCACATCACGGTCCTCCACGTAGGCCGCGAAGGCATCACCGACTACCCGACGGTGGCGACCGAAGTCGAGCGAGTGGAAGGGGTCGAGGCCGTGGCCCCGTTCGTCTTCGTCGAGGGAATCCTCTCGTCGAAGCACGACTCCATCGGCGCCGTCATCCGCGGCGTCGACATGGCGAGCCACCGCGATATCTCCACCATCGAGGATAAAATCGTGGAGGGAACGATGGACTTCGACGTCGCGAAGAAGTCCCATCTCGAGCCCAAGTTGGGCGGATACGTCCCGCCCGACGACGGCATCGTCCTCGGCGTCGAGCTCGCCCGCAACCTGGGCGTCGACCTCAACGACACCGTCACGCTCATCTCGCCCCAGGTCATCTGGAACCCGCTCGCGCCGGTCCCGCCCAAGATGAAAAACTTCCGCGTTGTCGGCATCTTCGACGTCGGCATGTACGAGTTCGATTCTTCCTTGGCCTATATAGACCTCGAGACGGCCCAGGAATTCCTCGCCATCCCCCGCAAGGTCAACGGCTTGGAGGTCCGGGTCGACGACGTCTTCGACGCGCCCGCCGTCTCGGCCCGCATCAACGAGGCCGTCGGCCTGCCCTACTTCGCCCGCGACTGGACCGTTACCCACGAACAGCTCTGGACCATGTTGGCGCTGGAAAAGCACACCATGTTCGTCATCCTCACACTTATTATATTGGTCGCGGCGTTCAATATCCTCTCCACGCTCATCATGCTCGTCATCGAGAAGACGGGCGAAATCGGCATTATGAAGGCTATGGGTGCGACTAACGGCGCCGTCGTGCGCATCTTCGTACTCAACGGGCTCATTATTGGAACGGTGGGGACGGCGCTCGGCCTGGCCGCGGGCTTGGGGCTCTGCCGTGTTCTCCTAAAGTACCAATTCATCGAGTTGCCGGCGGAAGTATACGCGCTGCGGACGCTGCCCGTCGTCGTCCAACCCCTGGATATTTTATTAATCTGCGTCGTGGCGCTGGCGATAAGCGTAGCCGCGACGATATACCCGGCCTGGCGCGCGGCGCGGCTCGAGCCGGTAGAAGCGATCCAACATGAATAACGTCGTCGAAGCGCGAGGGCTCCATAAATATTACCGGAACGGCGACCAGACCTTAAAAATCCTGGTGGGGCTGGACCTGGGCGTGGCCGCCGGCGAAACGGTGGCCGTCGTGGGCGAATCGGGCGCCGGCAAAACGACGTTGCTCAACTTGCTCGGCGGCCTCGACAAACCTACGGACGGACAGGTGCTCGTGGACGGGACCGACATCTTCGGCCTGAAAGACGCCCGGCGCGCCCATTTCCGCAACCGCCGCGTGGGGTACGTCTTCCAGTTCCACCATTTATTGCCGGAGTTCACCGCGCTCGAGAACGTAATGATGCCGCTGCTGATAGGCCGGGTGGATGCGGCGGAAGCGGAGCGGCGCGCGCGTACGTACCTCGAGGCGGTGGGCGCCCGCAAACGCGAAACGCACCGCCCCGCCAAGCTATCGGGCGGCGAACGGCAACGGGTAGCCGTTGCCCGGGCACTCGCCGCGGAGCCGGCCGTGGTCCTGGCCGACGAACCTTCCGGCAACCTCGACGAACGAACCGCGGAGAGCCTGCACGACCTTCTCTTTGACCTCAACGCGCGGCTGGGACAAACCTTCGTAATCGTCACCCACAACCGCGCGTTGGCCCGCCGATGCGCGCGGACGCTGTCGTTGGAAGGCGGCGTCTTATACGACGCCGGAATTCCTTGAACCTTGCGGCGGTTTTCGAAAAGTGGTATAATAAGTCGTAAAAAGTAAAAATGAAAACCGAACCGAAACCCTCCCCTTTGACCCTATACGAAGATGTTAGATAAATTCACCGCCCGAGCTAGAAAAGTAATCCTCATCGCGCGAGAAGAGGCGACGCGCCTCCACCACGACGCGGTCGGCACGGAGCACATCCTCCTGGGCCTTATTCGCGAAGGCGACGGCGGCGCCGCGGCGGTCCTGCGGAAGTTCGGCCTTTCGCTGGAGATGATCCGGCGCCAGGTCGAAAAACTCGTAGCGCCCGGCGGCGGCATGCGGACCGTGGGCGACATCCCGTTTACGGCGCGCTCCAAATCCGTCATCGGCCACGCCGTCGAAGAATCGGGCTTGCTCAATCACAATTACGTGGGTACCGAACACCTTCTGCTGGGAATAATACGGGAAGGCGAAAGCGTCGCGGTCAAGGTCCTTACCCACCTCAACGTCGACCCGGACGACCTTCGCCTCGAGGTCATCTCGAGCCTGGGTACCGGCGAGAAGACGACGCGGGCGCGCCGCCGCAAATCGAAGACGGCCGTGCTCGACGAGTTCGGCCGGGACCTCACCGCACTCGCCCGCGACGGCGAGCTCGACCCCGTGATCGGACGGGAAGACGAAATCGAACGCGTCATCCAAATCTTAAGCCGCCGCAAGAAGAACAACCCCGCACTTATCGGCGAACCGGGGGTAGGCAAGACGGCCATCGTGGAAGGGCTCGCCCAACGCATCGTCGAGAACAACGTCCCGGAAGCACTGACCGGGAAGCGCCTGCTAACCCTCGACCTGGCCGCGGTCGTAGCGGGGACCAAATACCGCGGTCAGTTCGAGGAACGGATGCGGATGGTCGTCGAGGAGATACGCAAAAACGAGGGCATCATCATCTTCATCGACGAGCTCCACACCATCGTCGGCGCCGGCGCCGCGGAGGGAGCCATCGACGCCTCCAACATGCTCAAACCCGCTTTGGCGCGCGGCGAGCTCCAGTGCATCGGCGCCACCACCCTCTCCGAATACCGCAAGCACATCGAAAAAGACGGCGCGCTCGAGCGGCGGTTCCAGACCATAATGGTGGACGCCCCGTCGGTCGAGGAGACCATCGAAATCATCCATGGGCTACGGGACCGGTACGAGGAACACCACCACGTCAAGGTAACCGACGACGCCGTCGTCGCCGCGGCGCGGCTGGCCGACAGGTACATCTCGGACCGCTACCTCCCCGATAAGGCCATCGACGTCATCGACGAGGGCTGTGCGATGGTACGGCTGCGCCATTCGACGCTGCCGCCCGACATCCGCAACCTGGAGGCCAAGATGGCCGAGATGCGTACCGAAAAGGAAGCGGCCATCGAGCGCCAGGAGTTCGAGACCGCCGCCCGCTACCGCGACCGCGAGCGCGAATACCGCCTGAAGGTGGAAGAGGCCAAGGAGCGGTGGCGCGCCCTTACCGAACAGGAAGAGAACGTCCTCACCGTGGACGACGTCTCCTACATCGTATCCAAGACCACCGGAATACCCGTCGACCGGCTCGAGCAGGAGGAGTTCGAAAAGCTGCTGAGGATGGAGGACGACCTCCACAAACGCGTCGTGGGCCAAGACGAGGCCATCGGCGTCGTAACGCGAGCCATAAGGCGCAGTCGGCTGGGCGTCAAAGACCTCAAGCGGCCTATCGGCTCCTTCATCTTCCTCGGCCCGACGGGCGTCGGCAAGACCGAGCTCGCCAAAGCGCTGGCCGAATTCCTGTTCGAGGACGAGGACGCGATTATCCGCGTCGATATGTCGGAGTATATGGAGAAGCATACCGTTTCGCGGCTCGTCGGCGCGCCGCCGGGTTACGTCGGCTACGAGGAGGGGGGCCAATTAACCGAACGCGTCCGCCGTAAACCCTATTCCGTCATTTTACTCGACGAGATCGAGAAAGCCCACCCCGACGTATTCAACGTGCTTCTGCAAGTTATGGAAGACGGCCGCTTGACGGACAACATCGGCCGCACGGTCGATTTCCGTAATACGGTCATCATTATGACGTCGAACCTCGGCGCTCGCCAAATCAAGGACGGCGGGGGCATAGGGTTCGGCGCCGCCCCCGGCGAGGCGACGTACGGGGAAATCAAGAAGACCGTAATGACCGAAGTTAAAAAACTCTTCAACCCGGAATTCCTGAACCGGGTCGACGAGGTTATCGTCTTCCACCCGCTCGAAAAGACGCACTTGCGCGCCATCGTAACCCTCATGATCAACGAGCTTAAAACGCGGCTCGAGGAACACATGCTCGAGCTCTACTTCACCGAAGACGCCAACGAGTTCCTGATGGAGAAAGGTTACGACCCGACTTTCGGCGCCAGGCCTCTCCGCCGCACGATACAGAAATACGTGGAAGACCCGTTGGTCGAAAAGTTGCTCCGCGAGGACATCAACCCGGGCGACACGGTAGCCATAGACGTCGGCGCCGACACCGACCAACTCTCCCTCGAAATCGTAAAAACACTCACCGGCGCCGAGCAAAGCTAACCGTACGCCGAGGTTTCGAATTTCAACCCCCACCCATCAATACCGCGCCGAACTAGGGCGTAACGCCCGCAGCTCGTAGAAACGGCATCCGGGAAAACGCTCCGCTCGAGCCGCGGCGTACTCGCCCACCGGAGGGACTATGGCCGACGAAAAGAAGAAAAAAGCGGAACCGGAACGCCCGTTAATCGAACCCGAAATCGCCGACGAGGTGGCGGACGGCACCTACGCCAACGTAGCCCAGATAGTTTTTTCGCCGGCCGAATTCGTCTTCGACTTCGGCCGCGCCGTACCCGGGCGGGCCGGCTTTAAAATTATAAGCCGCATAATTACGACGCCGCTGCACGCCAAACAATTCCTCCTCACGCTCACCGAGAACGTCTCGCGCTTCGAGGACCAGTTCGGCGAAATTAAGATCCCTCAGCGACCCGAACCCGGCGGGCCCGAAGGCTTCAAACAATAACGGTGGAGAACCGGCCCAACCTCTTCGTCCCCGGTAAAACGGAATACGTCCAAAAAAGGGGCCGCCGCCCCTCGGGCCGGTGCATCCTGTGCGACGTCGCCCGGGGCGAGGGCGACGTCGCGAACCTGGAGCTCGCGCGCGATAACGGTTTCATAATTACGCTCAACCTCTACCCTTATAACCCGGGCCACCTGATGATTTTCCCATCCCGCCACGTGGAAGACCCGCGGGAGCTCGACGCCGAAGAGCACGCCCACCTCGCGCGGCTGCAGAACTTGGCCCTCGACGTTATCTCGGGCGAATACGACCCCGGCGGCTTCAACGTCGGCTACAACGTCGGCGCGGCCGCGGGGGCTTCCATCGCCCACCTCCACCTCCACATCGTCCCGCGGTACCCGCGGGAACTGGGCGTCGTGGACATCCTTTCCGGTACGAAAATCGTTATCGAGGACCCGGTCGAAACGCGACGGCGGCTGCGGGGCGCTTTCGAAAAAGCCCTCGAAAAAAGCCGCGGCTAGCAAGGCCGCGGCTTAAAATTTATACCCTTACCCTACTCGAAAGACACGCCGGCGTCGCGTTCAAAGGCCGGGTCGCGGGCGCCGCCCAGGGATAAATAATTCCGATAGGCCGCGCGCGCCCGCTCGATCTCCCCCACCTTGCCGTACGACGCCGCCAAAAAGCCGAAGACCTCCGGCGACGTCGGCTGGAGCTCGACCTCTCTCTCGAAATACTTCAGCGCGCCCAGGTAGTCGCCGTTGTTGTAATAAACCCGTCCGATGATTAGGCCCGGGCCCGGCAGGTTAGGATTCGCTTCCATCGCCGCCTGCGCGTACTTCAGCGCCTCCCCAACCCGCCCTATTTGCAATTCCAGCTCCGCATGCCTATGTAAGACGGCCGCGTCGCCCGGCAACAATTCCACGACGCGGCGGTACGCCAGTTCGGCCCGCCGGAAATCACGCAAGCCGATATATACTTCGCCCAACTGCGTCCAGGCCTCGGCGTACCCCGGCTCGAGCTCGACCGCGCGGTGCAGCGACGGCAACGCCTGCTCGAGACCGCCACCGTGAATCAGAGTGATCGCCAAGTTGTAGTGCATCTGCGCGTTATGGGGGGCGACCACCGTCCCGCGCCAAAAAGTCTCAACGGCCGTGTCGAGCTGGCCCAAGCGTTCGTACGTGACGCCGAGCATTATGAAGCCCTGGTACATTTCCGGCGTAAGCTCGGTAGCCTTTTTCAAGTACGACACCGCCATCTCACACTCGCCCTCGTCGAAATAATATTTACCGTAACGATAATAGGTCTGGCCGAAAGCATTATCCCGCCTAATATCGGGCGGAGGCCACATCACTAAAGCGCCCAACGCAACCGCGGCCGCCGTCAACGCCGCGGCAGGCCGCCACCGCCAACGCCGCCAAAGGTCGTACCACCGCACAAGGCCGGCGCCGGCGAAAGTTATGAGCATAGGGACCATCGGCAACCGGTAGCGCGCCGAAATGAAGAAAACCAGAACCGATAACGCGTACGTTATTACGAAGAGCGCACCCGCGGTCCGAGCGAAACCCGACCCGCGCCACCCCACCGCTAAGCCGATAACCCCGAACGGCAACACGAACCCGAACCAAGGAACCTGTACGCGGTGCAACGGCGAAATGAACTTCATAAAATAGAAGTCGACGTTCAGGCTTACTTCGTAATCGTTAAAGAGAAATCGTAATTTGCGCCAGTACAACCTCGCCGCGTCCGCCGGGTAGCGCCGGAGCCACGTCAAGCCTTCCGATAACCACCACCGTGAAACCTCGGAGGGTTTCATCTCGCCGCCCCCGTACTCCTCCGCCAGGAGGGTAGCGAGGTCCTTATTTAGCTCGGCGGGCCTGCCTTGATACACCTCGCCCAGGTTCCAATATACGCCGGTGGCGCCGGGCGAGTTGCCGAGGTAGAAGTTAAGCCCTCCCTGCGACGAGATCGGAACGAAATCGCCGCCCACCACGCCGTTCCGCAGCGTCACCACCAACACTATTACCGCTATCGGCGCGAAGTAGGCCCCGATTCGTCGCCACCCCAACCGCTTTACGTAGATTAAGAAAAGCGGTACCGCCGCCGCGACGAAGACCAGCAGGTTCGTACGGTCCAAAATCGCCAAACCCAGCAGCGCCCCCGCCCCCGCGAAATTCCCCCACCGACCCTCCACCCCGCGCGCCAACAGATAAAACGAGCCCGTTATCAAAAATACGTCCAGCGACACCGGCAGCACGAACGAGCTGAAAAATATCGCCGGAAGGTACAGCGCCCATATCGCCCCCGCCACCTTCGCCGCCCTCTCCCCCAGCGCCCGCCGCGCGAACCCGTAGATGAACAGCGCCGACCCCACCTCCAACCCGATATGCACGAAACGCACCACCGTCAAGTGCGGCCCGATGAGTCGGTAGATTATCCCCAAAAAGTACGCGTACAGCGGCCCGATGAAGAATACCTCCTCCCCGCCAAGCCAATCCCCCGACGCTATCGCCTGCGCCCAGTTGTTGAAGAAAAATGCGTCGGGTATATGACGGAGGTAGCCGAAGAACGGGTCCTGTACCACGGTCGCCAGGTACACGGCTCGCGTCGCCAACGTCGCGGCCGCCAACGCTAACGGCCAACGGTTTTTCACTACCCAATCCTTAAATTTGGGATTCACGCGCAAACTCCCGTAAAATTGAAGCCCCTCGCGGGGGCCGTTGCCATTACCACCAGCTTTTATAGCCTATGTAGGCCAAGCTGTCAAGCGTTAACGCCCGCCCTCCCCCCGAAATGCCGGGGTCGGACGGCTTTTAAAACCCGAGCCCACGCCGCGGCTCCTAAAAAAAGCCCCCTCGAGCGGAGGCCGTTAGCGCTACGGGGATTCGAACCCCGGTCTGATGGCTGAGAACCACCTATCCTAACCCCTAGACGATAGCGCCACGCTCTTTATATAACTCAAACGCGGCCGCGTGTCAAGAGAGGACTACGCGGGCGCACGCATACCTATAACTAAGGTTTACGGGTAGGCTTTTTTCTGGTATAAATACGTATACTTAAAGACCGGCCAAACGTGACCCAACAAAGACGTAAACTCTCGAGCCGCGACTTCCTGCTGGCGATCTTCGCCGCGGCGGTCCTCACGCTCGCGTTCCCGCGCTTCGACGTCGAGGCGTTGGCGTTCGTCGCGCTCGTGCCACTGCTCGTCGCCTTCGAGGGGTTAAACGTCCGCCAGGGCGCGTGGCTGGGTTACGTCTTCGGCCTGCACTGGAACGTCTTCCTCCTATACTGGCTGTCGCCGGCGACGACGGCCGGGTTCATATGCGCCGTCATCTACCTAGCTCTATACCAGGCGCTCTTCGGCCTCCTGTACGTCGCGGCCCGGCGGTACGGCCGGCTGCCGGCGCTGATTTGCGCGCCGGTGCTTTGGGTCGCCGTCGAATGGCTTCGCTCGGTCGGTTATCTCGCCTTCCCCTGGGGCTTGCTGGCCCATACGCAATATAAATGGAACCTGCTGATACAAGTCGCCGACGTCGCCGGGGCCTGGCCCGTGTCGCTCGTAGTCGTCGCCGTCAACGTCCTCGTATATTATATCCTTAAAAACCGCCGCCATGTCGCGACGTGGCTGCGCGCCGGCGGCGCCACGGCGGCGCTGTTGGGCGCGCTTTGCCTCTACGGCGCGCTCGCCCGCGTCACGCCCGACGAGGGACAACCCATCCGCGTCGCGGTCCTCCAACCCAACATCGACCAAGACGTCAAGTGGGACCCGGCGTACCGCGACCAGACGATGCAGGTACTCGTGGACTTGAGCTACGAGGCGAAGCGCGAAGGCGCGACGTTGATAATCTGGCCCGAGACGGCGACGCCGTTCTACCTCTTCGAGGACCCGTTCTACCGGGAAGTAGTCTACGACGTCGCCGCGGATTTATCGGTCGACCTCCTCACCGGAACCGTCGAGCGGCAGCCGAGGCCGAACGTCGTCCGCGGCCGCGACCATTACCGCTATAACGCCGCCGCGCTCATCACGCCCGCTCGAGCCGTAGCAGGCCGCTACGCCAAAGTCCGCCTGGTGCCGTTCGGCGAACATATTCCGTGGGAAGCGGACGTGCCGGCCGTTACCGAGACCCTCTTCGCCGACTCCGGCGACTTCACCCCCGGCCCGGGCTGGGAAGTCATCCGGCCCTCCGGTTACGAGCTGGGCTGCCTTATATGCTACGAGGCGGTCTTTCCCGACATATCGCGAGCGTACGCGCGGCGGGGCGCGGACTTCCTCGTCAACATCACCAACGAAGCCTGGTTCGGCCGGACCAACGCGCCCTACCAAACGTTATCATCCGCCGTCTTCCGCGCCGTCGAGAACCGCAGCTGGTACGTCCGCGCCGCCAATACGGGCGTAACCTGTTTCATAGACCCCAACGGCCGCGTCGTACGTAAGTCGAAAATCTACATCCGCAACCAGCTGACGGACGACGTATACCACCGCCAATACCTCACATTTTACGCCCGCCACGGCGATTGGTTCGCTTACGTAGTCGCGGCGGCCGCGGCCCTTATCTGCGGCTGGACGCTATTCAGCGTCGCGAAGCAATATTGGCTGTCACGGCGACGCCGAGCGGACCACTAATATCCGAAATCAATAATAGGCCGTAAGGAGGTCGTACCTATGACCGTACTCAGGACCATCGCCATAATATTCATCTTCTTCTGCTCGGTCGTAGCATGGGTCGTCCTCGGCGGAACCCTCGTACACCGGACCGACAAAGCGAAAGAATTCGGCGCGGACGCCGTAGGCCAGCTCTGGGGTACGGAGCAACGCCAACGCGCCCCCCGCTTCTACTACCTGGTAGCGCGCGAAGTCGAGGTCGAAGCCGCCGAAGGCGAGAAACCGGGCAAGGTCGAAAAGAAAGTAGTCGAGGAACCGGTTTTCGTCGAGCCGACCGGCACGAAAGTCGACGTCGACTTAAAATTGGAACACCGGAAGAAGGGCCTCTTATGGTTCAGCACGTACGTCGTCGACTACCGCGCCGAGTACAACGTCGAAAACGATACGTCGGCCCCGCGCACGGTCTTCGTCGATTTCTCCTTCCCGGCGACGAACGCCCTCTACGACGACTTCACGTTTCGCGCTAAAAACGAAGAGGTCGAATTCCCGCCCAACGCCGCCGACAGCATCACGGCCTCCTTCGAGGTCGCCCCGGGTGAAACGGCGGACGTCGTAATCGGCTACAAATCGCCCGGCCTCGACCGTTGGGTTTACTCCTTCGCCGACGGCGTCTCGCGCGTCCGGGACTTCACCCTCAACGCGCGTACCGACTTCGACGACGTGGACTTCCCGGAGGGGTGCGTCTCCCCCACCGCCAAGGAGAAGACGGCCGACGGGTGGCGCCTGACGTGGCAGTACAAAGACCTGGTTACCGGCTACCAGCTCGGCGTCGAGATGCCCAAGAAACTTAACCCGGGCCCCATCGCCAGCCGGATGTCGTTTTTCGCGCCGATCTCGCTCTTATTCTTCTTCACGGTCCTGTTCATAATATCCGCGGTCAAAGCGGATAAAACCCCGCCCCTCCACCCGATGAATTACTTCTTCCTGGCGGCGGCGTTCTTCGCTTTCCATCTCCTCTTCGCGTACCTCGCCGACCACGTAGGCATACATCTGACGTTCCTGGCGTCGACCCTGGTCTCGTGCGCGTTGGTCTTCATTTACGTCGCGATGGCGCGCGGCGCGCGTTACGCCGTCGCGTACGCGACGTTCCCGCAGCTCATGTTCCTGGTGCTGTTCTCGTACGCCTTCTTCTACCCGGGATACACGGGCCTCATCATAACGGTCGGCGCCGTCGCCACGTTGGCGGTACTCATGTTCGCGACGGCTCGCGTCGATTGGGCGGCCAAGTTCGGCGCTAAGCGCAGCTGAAATAAGGGCGCCGCGTTTGGCGCGGCGCCTTTTTTTTGTTATAATGTCAAACGGTAAAAAGGTTTAAACGCCGAAAAGGCGCCGTTATGTCCGAAAAGCTCAAAGATGACCCGACCGAAACGGCCACCGCCCGGGGAACCACGGGGGCGTTGCCGGTAGAAACCGTATGCCCCGACGAAGAGCGGCGCTACGACTACCTACTCACGCTGGTTCACGAGTTCCGCAACCCGCTGACGGCCTTGGCCGGCGCCGTCGACATCCTGGAAGACGAACTCCGGCCTTACCTCGACCCTAAAAAGCGCGAGTTCTTCGACATAGTGGAGGTCAGCCTCGCCCGTTTGAACCAGATGCTCGACGAGATGCTCGAGCTTACGGCTCTCGAGGGGCGCGAGATCGAGCTAAACTACGACGTCGTCGACGTCGCCGCGCTGTGCCGGGACGCGCTCGCCGAGTACGAACCGCGCGCCAAGGTTTTTAAGGTCAAGTTAAACCCGGTGCAGGCCGAGGGCGAATTACCTAAGGTCGAATGCGACCCCGAACTAATAACGAGAGTCATCGCGAATTTAGTATCCAACGCCGTGAAATACAATAAACCGGGCGGCGAAGTCGACGTATCGTTATCGGCTCGAGAAGGGAACCTCCGCGTCGCCGTCGCCGATACCGGGACCGGCATCCCGAAAGCGGACTTCGCCAAAGTGTTCACGCGCTTCTATCGCGCGCCGGAGGTGCGCCAGCGGAAAATCGCCGGCACCGGCCTGGGGCTCGTCATAGCCAAAAATATCGTCGAGCTCCACGGCGGCGAGATGTCGTTCACGTCGCGCGCCGGTCGCGGCTCGACTTTTCGGTTTACGATACCGGTTAAAAGCGTAGGAAAAATCGGCACCGAAAGCGATGGACGCGGTCGATAAAAAGGGGGTAAGCAGGCGTTCTTTTCTGGGGTTGCTCGCGGCCGCGGCGGCCTTCCTGCTCGCCCGGCTGCCGGGTCGGCGAAACGACGGCAAGCCTACGAAAGCTCGCTTTTGGCGCCGGCTGGGGGACGATAAAAAATAACCTGTTTCGGACGCACGTTGAAACGGGCCCGACGAAGGCCCGGTTTTATTTTTTACGGTTTGCGGGAGGTACGATTCTAGCCAGGGGGAATAGCTTCGTCGCCCTACCGAAGATCTTAAAAAGGAGCGCGATCGGCGTATACAGGATCAACAACAAGTCCTCCCGGAAGGACCACCTGGCGACGTACTCCAGGTCCGACGCGATCTTGTCCGCCAGGACGTTATCGACGTAATCCTCGTCAATATTGACGGGAGACAGGAACTCCTCCTCCGCGATATAACGGATCTGGGTCGGGCCGGTTAGACCCGGACGAAAATTTAAGATCCTGCGTTGTTCCGGCGTAAGGACCGACATGAAACGCGGAAGGTCAGGCCGCGGCCCCACTAAGCTCATTTCGCCGCGCACGACGTTAAAAAGGTTGGGGAGTTCGTCGAATTTCGTAGCGCGCAGGAAATTACCTACGCGAGTTATACGGGGGTCGCCGGCACCGGTGACGTCAGGCCCGCGTTTAGGCGCGTCTTTGACCATCGTCCGGAACTTGTAAATGAAGAAGGGTTTACCCACTCTACCGATCCTCTCCTGACGGAAAAAAACCGGGCCGCGGGTGTCAAACTTAATGAACAACGCGATGAAGGCCAAGAACGGCGAGACGATTATAATAGCGACCACGGCGGCCACGAAATCGAACACCCGCTTCAAATATTTATAACTGAAGCCGAATTTGAACTCCGTTTGCAGGACTACCTTCGCCACGTTACCGATTATAAGAGCGGCCCGGCCGGTTGTCAATTTATTAGCCTAAAAAACGCCGCCGCCCAATCCCGTTGACCCGGAACCGACGGTTTTGTTAAAATCTACCAAAGGGAATATCCACGCTCACAACTAGCTCGAGGGCGGTCTCGTGAACCCGGCGGCAAAAAAGATGACTTTCTGGGAGCGCCTGAAGCTTCCCGTAAATACCTTCCCGCTCAGGCACGAAATAATCAAAGCGAATATGTCGCTGAGCCGGGGAGATGCGGTGGCGGATATCGGCGTCGGCACCGGCTATTCGGCCTTCAATTTCGCCCCGGAGGTCCGGGAGATAGCCGGCATCGACGTAGCCGCGCCGGTAATCGAATTCTTGGAAAGCCTCCCGCGCGCGGGTAATGCCAAGTTTTACCAAGCGGACGTATGTGACACCGGCCATAAGGTGCTTAAACGGCTCGCCGGCAAATTCGACCGGGTTTACGCCGCCGACGTTCTCGAACACGTTCCGACGCCTTCGGCGTTCTTCCGGACCGTCGCTTCGTTATTAAATAAGAACGGCTCAGTTCTGGTCACCTTCCCCAACACCGTCGACCACGGCATAACGCACTTCCAAACGAAAACGGAGTTGAATCGACAAATCCTGGCGGCGGGCCTGCAGCCCTTGCGCTTCGAAATAATCGACCCCACGACGTGGTTGCGAATTATCTACGCGGTTTTTGTGAAACTCCCCTTAACCGTCCATCGGCGCCTTCGCCGGCGCCCGGGAGAAGTACGGCAAGGCGACGAACAGACCTTCGACGAGACGTACGCGTTTGCGTTTAACCGGCGGCAACCGTGGTACCGCGTCGTCATTAACTTTTATTTCGAAACGCTCATGGTAATAGCGAAAATATTCCCGCTCCTGAAAGCGACGCCGGCGCCGGAGGATATACTCGGCCGCCGGGTCCTTATCGTCGCGACGAAGGGAAATAAGGCCGCCGCGGATGTCGCGCCGGCGGGCGAACGGGGGATGTAATGAAATAGGGCCCAACGCCGGTTCGCCGTTTTGCCCCAACGATTAGCGGCAAAGGCGTAGTTTGCCCGGGCCGCGCCGCAACCGGCGGGAGATATGACATCTCGAGCCTTTAAACCCTTTCCGGTTGACTTGGAATCGCCAACTTTGCTAAAATAGCGCGAAAGGACCCTACAATCGCGGAGATCGAATTAAACGTCGAGGGCCTCGGGCCCGTAAAGGTCGAACGGGGAGCGACGCTACTCGAGGCAGCAGTGGCCGCGGGCGTCGAAGATGCGCTCGTCGCCCGCCGCGGCGACGCACTTGTGGACCTCACCGCCGCCGCCCGGCCCGGCGAGACGGTGGCGTTCCTTAGTTACGAAGACGAAGCGGTGCGGGAGGTATTCCGTCACACCGCGTCGCACATCCTCGCCCACGCGCTGACGGAACTCTACCCGGACGTAAAGTTGGCCATAGGGCCCGCTACGGCCGACGGGTTTTACTACGACTTCGACGCGTCGGCGACCGTGAGCGACGACGACCTCCCGAAAATAGAGGAGCGCATGCGACGTATCGCCGCGGCCGACGTCCCCATCGAACGGGAGGAGATGACCAAGGCCAAAGCCCGCAAGCTGTTCGCCGGCAACCCGTATAAACTCGAGCTCGTCGAGGAGATCCCGGATAAAAAAGTAATAGTATACCGACAGGGCGACTTCGCGGACCTGTGCCTGGGGCCCCACCTCCCCTCGAGCGGTTATATCAAAGCGCTGAACCTCACCGCGGTGGCGGGCGCGTATTGGCGCGGCGACGAACGCAACGACATGCTCACCCGCGTATACGGAACCGCCTACCGCAAACCGGAGGAGCTCGAGGTCCACCTGGCGCGGGTCGAGGAAGCTAAACGACGCGACCACCGGACGCTGGGCCGCGACCTCGGCATATTCTCCATCGCCGAGGAACGCGGCGCCGGCCTCGTCTATTGGCACCCCGACGGCGCGTTCGTCCGCGACCGCATCGAGACCTTCTGGAAAGAGGAACACCAAAAGCGCGGCTACCAACTCGTCATGACCCCCCACATCGCCCGCGCCCGGCTGTTCGAGATATCGGGCCACTTCCGCTACTTCCTCGATAAAATGTACACCTTCGAAGTCGACGGCATCCCGTACGTCCTCAAACCTATGAACTGCCCGATGCACGTCGCCATATATAAAACCCGCGTCCACTCCTACCGGGAACTCCCCATAAGGTACGCCGAGCTAGGGACCGTATACCGCAAAGAGCGCTCGGGTACCCTTCACGGCCTCCTGCGCGTCCGCGGTTTCACCCAGGACGACGGCCACATATTCTGCACCCCCGACCAATTAGTGGACGAATTGTGTGGGTGCGTGGACTTAGCCATATTCCTATTACACACTTTCGGCTTCACCTCGTACGACGTAGAGCTTTCCGCTCGGGACCCCGGCAAGCCGCAAGACTACGCCGGCACCGCCGAGGAATGGACCCGGGCCGAAGACGCTCTCGCCGAAACGCTCGAGCGCCTCGAGCTGCCCTATAACCGGATGGAAGGCGAGGCCATCTTCTACGGCCCGAAAATCGATTTCCAAATTTACGACGCACTGGGGCGGAAATGGCAGGGCCCCACCATACAATTCGACTTCAACCTGCCGCCCCGCTACGGCGTCAAGTACACGGGCCCGGACGGCGCCGACCACCAGTGCTATATGATCCACCGCGCTGTGTTGGGGTCGTTCGAGCGTTTCTTCGGGACGCTGCTCGAGCATTACGCCGGCGTCTTCCCGCCCTGGCTTGCGCCGGTTCAGGTGCGCATCATACCGGTGAACCCGGACTCCGTCCCGTACGCCGCCGAACTGGCGGCCGAAATGGAAAGCGCGGGTTTACGCGTCGGCGTAGACGAATCGGACGGCAAACTGACCGCGAAAATCCGGGCGGGCGAATTGGCCAAAGTGCCCTACCTCGCCGTCGTCGGTAAAAAAGAACGTGAAGCGGGAACGGTAGCGCTGCGCCGCCACGGCGGCGAGGACCTCGGCGCCGTCGACCTGGGCCGCCTTATCGAAGCCTTAAAGGAGGCGACCGCGAGGAAATCCGTCGCGCTCGAGCTCGTAGGAGGCGACGTTAATAAGTAGCACATGTCGGATACGTGCCCTAATTGCGGCCGGTACGTCGCTCAAGCTGCGGCCTTTTGCCCGAATTGCGGCGTTAAAACCGGCGAAGCATCAGAAGAAGCGGCCGCGGTTGCGGCCGAGCTCGCGGGGCTCGACGTACTGAGCCCTTCCCTCTCCCCCGACGTACTGGGGGAATTGACCGAAAAATTCCTGGCCGCTGCCGACGAAATCGCGTACGAACGCGGCGGTACCGTTATCCGCGGAGGCTCCTCCGCGGTCACCATCAAATTCCCCCATAACGTCGAGTCGCCCGCGGCCGCGGCGGCTTCATGTGCTCTGGTACTCCGGGACGTCACCCGCGGCCTTCTGGTGACGACTCCTAAAGAGCTGAGTACCAACGCGTACCTAACGGCGGGCGTCGACGCGTCCCCGAGGGACACCCGAGCCGGGGGCGAACCTGAAACTCCTCGCGTAAAGGCCGAACGGCTCCGAAGAAAAGCCGGTAAATGGGTCATCCTCGCCGGCGAAAACGTCTACGCCCGGACCGCCGGGGATTTCAAGTACGTCGCGGTCGGCTTCTATCAAGCGCGGGGGGGCAAAACGGCCGTAAAAATTTACGAATTGAAGGAAGACCGGCGGCACCTCACGTCGGCTCCGCCGATAGAAACGTCGCCGTTCACGCCGGTCGCCGGGTTCGAAGAAGCGATCGAGAATTCCCTCGCCGCGGTCCTCTCGAGGCGACAACGGCGGACTCTCTTCGTCACGGGCGCCGCCGGGACGGGGAAAACGACCTGGCTGGCGGCAGCGTGCCGTTTAGCCCGCGAAAAAGGCTTCCGGGTATACGCTTCGTCGTGTACGAACGGGCGCCGGTACCGGCCGTTCAGCCTCTGGGCGCCGATATGGCGCGAGGTGTTTGCCGACGTCGCCCCCGAAGCGCCGCCGGCGGAAGCGCCGGCCCGGGCGATACGACAAATCGACGGCCCGTCGGTCATCTGGGCGCCGTTATTCGCGCGAATCATGGGCTTCCGGCCCGAACTAAACCCGCACGTCGCGGACGCAGCACCCGAACTCAGACACCGACGGATTATTGAGGTTGCGGAAATTTTGACCGTACGGGCCGCCGCCGCAAAACCGACGGCCGTAATACTGGACGACCTCCACTTGGCCGACGCGTCGTCCCGGGCTCTACTCGGCGCGCTGCTGGCCGCCCCGGCGGAGGAACCGCTCGCACTCATAATGGCCAGCGAAACTCCCGACGAAACTTTTGGCCGGGCGGCGGACACCGTCCTACACACCAGGCCGTTCACAGAAGAAGAAGTAGCCGCCTTCGCCGGGAATTTCGCGGGAACGGGCGCCGAGGAAGACGCCGCGCTACTACACGCGGCCAGCAAGGGTCGCCCCGAAATCCTCGAGCAACTTTGGCTCGCGGCCCGCGAGAAGGGCGCCGTTAAAATCAAGACGTTGGCGACCGAAGGCGGCCTGGAACAACCCACGCTCGTAGCGCAACGTTTGCGAGATTTCGACAAACGTTGGCAACGCGCGACCGCCGCCTTAACGACACTCGGCATTCCCCTAACCGACGAAGAAGTGCGCGCCCTCGCGGCCGACGTCTTCGGCCCGGACGGTACCGCCGGCGAAGCGTGGCGATATAAGTTATACAAATCGCTTTTACTCCGACCTTCGCTAGGCGATAGGGAGTATCTTTGCGTCCCGCCCTATCTACGCGAAGCCGTGCTAGCCGCTACGGCGCCCACGCCGGAAAGCCGAATGGCCGCGGCGCAAACCGCGGCCGGTTTCCTGGCCGAACGTTACCCCGGGGAGCTATCGGCCCGCGCGACGCTCGAGTTAGCGGCCGGGAGGCCGGCGCGGGCGTACGACCTGGCCCGGGAAAACGCGAAACAAGCGCTTTGGCTGGGTTCACCCCACGACGCGGTGGCCCAACTAACGGCCGTTATACGCGAGTTAGAAAGGCAACAAACCGAAGACGACGTAAAACGAAAACTTTTACCGCGCCTATTTTTTGCCCGGGCGGAGGCTTTCTCCGAGGCCGGTTTGGCCGCCGCCGCCCTAAAAGACCTCGAAAAAATCGGCGCCGCGGAAGGCGAATTATCAGCGCGACGTTTTTATTCTCAAGGCCAGGTGTACCTGCGCCGCGGCTACTTCCGGGAAGCCGAAAGCTCGTTTATCGAAGCCTTACAGAGCGCCGCGCGTTCCGAAGAATACGACCTGGTCGCCGACGTTGAGCTGGCGCTAGCCGACCTTTTCCGCCAACGAGGAGACGTCGCCAAAGCAACGTACGAGCTCGAAAAATCGCTGAAGGCCGACCGCGCGCCGTCGCCGCGGGCTTACCGGTTGCTCGCCGAGCTCAAGTACCGAGCCGGGTACCTGACCGACGCCGTAAAGGCCGCGCGAAAATGCATATCTCTAACCGACGGCGCGCAAAAGCCGATTACCGCCGCGGAGATGGGGCTCTCGCTGGCGCCCGTTTTCTTTGAATACGGCCGAATATCGAACGCCCGCGGCTTAATCGCGGAGGCGCGCAACGCTTTCGGCGCCGTGGGCGATAAACGGCGGCTATGCGAAACGTATTTACTAGAAGGCGCGATCGACCAAGCGACCGAGGACCTGGCTACGAGCGAAACGGCGTTTGACGTAGCGCTGAGGTTGGCCGAAGAAGAAGGCTACGATCTATGCGGCGTTGAGGCCGCCCTCGGCCTTGCCGTAGCGTCCCTCCTCAAAAACGACTTGCGGGGTTACCGTCGTCTTCTGGTCAAAGCCAAGGAGGCGACGACGGAACCGGAGTCGCCAAAAGCGAGCCTCAACCTGCTCGAGGCTACGGCGGCGTACTACGTGAGTGAGGATTACGACGAGGCATATCGTCTAGCCGACGCCGCTTCCGCGGAATACCGGCGGACGGGCAACGCGTTCTTATACGGCGCCGCGGCGACCCTGGCCGCCCGGGCGGCGTTAGCGGCGGGCCAACCGGATAAAGGCCGCGAAGTCCTGGGGCGAACGGACATCGAGCGCCGCGCCCGAGAATCGAAAGTATTTTTCGCGTACTATTACCTGGCGGCGGGCGAGCTTTTGGACGCCGTAGGCGACGCCGGGCAGGCGCGGAAGCGCCTTATCGCCGCGGCCGCCGCGGCCCGGGAGTTAGGCCTTTGGCAACCTCGCGGCGAATGTTACTTAAACCTCGCCCGCATAGCCGCCCACGAAAACGAACGCGAGAAATATCGCCGGCGAGCGTTGTGGCTGCTCGATAGCAAAGGGGCGAGCCTTTTGGCAGCCAAGGCCGAAAGATAGACGGCCTCCAACGAACCGCGAATCGGAGCGAAGGCGGGCGTTGAGGAAGCGCGGAAAAGCAACCCTCCGAACGTGGGGCGAGGCTTTGACGTTTCTAGTAAAAAAATCTTGACTTGTTAGCCAATTTATATTTTAATGGAAAAAGTAAAGAAGCGTTATTTAAACTTAGGCCGGTTCGTCTTTTATATATAACCCACGCGCCGGCGTCGTCGTAAGTCGTCGTACGCGAGGTGAGGCTTATGCCCGGGATGGACCTCGTCCTTTTCGAAGAAGACTATACAAATATTAACGAGATATTGGCGACTCTCGTCCGCGAGACCAATTCTAAGTTCGCGCTATTGGTGGACCGCTCGGGGCAACTCGTCTCGAGCCAGGGCGATACCGAGAATATGGACTCGCTATCCTTCGCGTCGCTTTCCGCGGGCAATTACGCCGCGACCAGCGAACTCGCGAAAATCCTCGGCCAGGAAGAATTCTCCGTGCTCTTCCACCAAGGTACTAACGAATCAATACACTTATCCATAGTAGCCAAACGCGTTATCCTAGTCGTAGTCTTCGACAATAAAACTACGTTAGGGTTGGTTCGGCTAAGAGTCAAAAAGGCGGTAGAAGAACTCTCGGGTATATTTAACCGCATCTTCCAAAAAGTCGCCGAACGCGGCGCCGAAGCGTTTTCGCCGCTGGGAGACACCTTCACGAGCGTCGCCGAAAGCGAAATAGACAACCTCTTCAAAGATTAAAAGGTCCTTGCCCGCGGCCGGGGGCTCGGTTATGTCGCTAATAAATTATTCATCGCGCGAAATAAACTGCAAGATCGTCTACTACGGTTGCGGTCTCTGCGGCAAAACGACCAACCTCCTGTATATCCACGAGAAGCTCCCCCACGATATCAAGGGGAAAATGGTCTCGTTGGCCACCGATACCGACCGGACCCTCTTCTTCGATTTCTTACCGCTCGAGCTCGGAACGGTGAGCGGGTTCAAAACGCGCTTCCACCTCTATACCGTACCCGGCCAAGTCCACTACGACGCCTCGCGTAAACTCATCCTCAAAGGCGTGGACGGCCTCGTCTTCGTGGTAGACTCTCAGCGCAACCGCTTCGACGAAAATATAGAATCCTTCGAAAACATGAAAAAGAACCTCCAGCTTCAAGGGTACCGCCTCGAAAATATCCCGTACATATTCCAATACAATAAACGCGACTTACCGAACTGTTCGCCGGTGGAGCAACTCGAAGCCGCGCTCAACAATGACCAAGTACCCTGTTTCGAATCGATCGCGACTACCGGCATTGGCGTATTCGACTCCTTACGCGCGATCTCGAAGCTGGTTATCGCGCATCTGTCGCGCCAAACGGCCCGTTAATTAGTAACTCACTCGAGTCCCGGCGGCGGGCGGCGGTGCCCGGGTACTGTCGCGAGCCGCCGTTTTTCAAACCTAAGCTATGGGCCTCGACGGCAATTTAGAAGACTTCCCGCTCGCCGACGTCCTCCAGCTCATAAACATGGGCTCGCGGACCGGCCTCCTCGTAATAACCAAAAACGATAGCGCGGCCCGCATATGGTTCGAACGGGGGCAGGCCGTACACGCCGAAGTCGGCGAACTGGTCGGCGAAAAAGCCGTCTACGAAACCTTCAATTGGCGCGAGGGCCGGTTTACCTTCGACACGGACGCGACGACGGACCTGAAAACGATCGAGCTCGACTGCCAGAACCTGATCATGGAAGCCGTTCGCAGGCTCGACGAGTGGACCAAACTACGCAAAATTATCCCCAGCTCGCGCTACGCCGTTACTTTCTCCGCCGGCCCCGGCGATAAGGCCGGCAACATTACGCTCCAAGCCCACGAGTGGAAAGTATTATCCCTGGTCGACGGCGAACTCAGCGTATCGGAACTCGCGGAGAAAACCGGATTCTCGGAGCTTAAGACGACGCAAATTGTCCACGCTCTCATAGATTCCGGCTTACTCGAAGTCCACCCCCCGGAAAGCAAACCGGCTCCGCCTTCCGAAGAAAAGGCGCGGATTAAGAGCCTGCGCGAATTCCTCAAGGGCGTCGAACAACCCGGCGGTAAAGTTCGCGGCGAGGGTTTGGGGCCCGCCGCCAAAACCAACGTCGGCGTATTGGCCCTATTCATCAACTCGCTGCTCGATAACTTCGACAAACCCAACGGCCTGTACAACACCGTAAAACAAGACAAACCTTTGCGCGAACGGATAGCCGAGCAAGCCGAGCGTTACCCCCAGGTCGAGATAATCAAGTTTATCGACGACCGAGTCGACGTCACGGGCCTTGATAGCGACATCGAATCACTCGACGACCTGGGTAAGAAAAACCTTATCGTCGCCCTCGCCGAAGTCAAAGAACAGATATTGATAACCGCCGAGAAACAGACGAACAAGATCGCCGCCGCGCGGCGCCACAACAAGGTATTGGAACAAGTCTTCGGCCCCGACGGTACGCCGCAGAACATCGGCCTCGGCAGCATCCTCGAAAAGAAAACGCCTTAGCCGGGTAAAAGAAGTTGCACGCCGACGCGTAGCGCCCGCCAGGGCGATTTTTAAAGCCGATATAAAACCCTTGGCCAAAATCCGCTTAAACCCTTCCCAAGAGCGAGTCGTCGCCGCGCCCCCCGGGCCGATGGTCGTCGTAGCCGGCGCGGGTTCGGGCAAAACCCGCGTCATAACGGAACGCATTATCCGCCTTATATCGGACCGGGGCGTACCGGCGGCCGGCATCTTAGCGGTCACTTTCACGAATAAAGCCGCGCAGGAAATGCAGCGGCGCGTCGAAGCGGCGTTGGGATACCGGCCCGCCGCGACGGTCGGTACGTTCCACGCCACCGGCGCGCGTATACTACGCGCCGAAACGCGCTACACCGCCGGCCGCGCCGACCCCAACTTCGTCATCTTCGACGACGGCGACACCGAGGCCGCCATAAAGAAGATAGCCGACAAGTGGGCGCTCCCCGCCGAGCAGTTCCATTATAAGCGGCTGGCCGCGGCGGTCGAGGCCGCCAAACGCGAACTGGTCCCGGCCGAGGACTACCCTCGCTCCGACGCCTACCGCGAGACCGTGGCCGACGTCTACGCCGCCTACCAAAATCTCCTTCGCGAGAACAACGCCTACGACTTCGGCGACCTTTTAATGGAGTTGGCCTTTCTCTTCCGCCGCGAGCGCGACGTCCTGGCGCGGTGGCAAGGGCGCTTCCAGCATATCCTCGTCGACGAGTACCAGGATACGAACTACGCCCAGTACGAGCTGCTCCGGCTCCTGGGTGAGAAATACCGCCGGATCTGCGTCGTGGGAGACCCGGACCAGTCGATATACCGGTGGCGCGGCGCCGATATAACGAACTTCCAACGGTTCGCCCGGGATTTCCCCGACGCGCGCTTCTACACCCTGGAACAAAACTACCGCTCCCACCAGAGCGTCCTCGACGCGGCCAACGCCCTCATCAGGTTCAATACGCAAAACCGCTACGCCAAAGAGCTGTGGAGCGACCGCCCGGCGGAAGCGAAGCCGGCCATCGTCCAATGCTACGACGAACGACACGAGGCGCTCCGCGTCGCCTACGCCGTCGAGGACGCGCGCGCCAACCACGGCCTGGAATACCGCGACTGCGCCGTGCTCTACCGCGTGAACGCCCAATCTCGCGTCTTCGAGGAAGTGCTGGCCAAAGCCGGCGTGCCGTTTCAGATCGTCGGCGGCACCCGCTTTTACGGACGCCGCGAAGTTAAAGACGCGCTCGCCTACCTTCGTTTAATACACAACGCCAACGACGCCTTGGCCTTCGCCCGCGTCGTTAACGTACCCGCGCGCGGCGTGGGCGCCGCGTCTTCCAGAATAATCGAGGACAACCGACGCGGACGCCCCCCGCTAAAGGCCGTCGCGGACGAGGCCCTCCTGGCGCAACTCCCGGCCCGCGCCGCTACCGGCCTCCGCCGCTTCGTAGGGTTAATAAACGAGCTGGCCGCCGAAGCCGACGCCAAACCTCCCAGCGAAATCCTCGCCGCCGCCGTCGAAAGGAGCGGCTATCTGGCCTGGCTCGCCGAGCAAGAGGAGATAAAGGGGGAAGCGCGCGCCGAAAACGTGAGGGAATTAATTAACGCCGCGGCCGAATTCGAGACCGAGCACCCGCAGGCGACGTTGGCCGAGTTCATGGAGGCCGTCGCGCTGGTGAGCGACGTCGACAGCTACGACCCCGACGCCGACCGCGTGTCGCTGATGACGCTGCATACCGCCAAGGGGCTGGAGTTCGGCGCCGTCTTCATCGTCGGCGTCGAGGAACGCCTCCTTCCCCACGCCAACTCGCTCGCCGACGCCGCGGAGCTCGAAGAAGAACGTCGACTCTGTTACGTCGGCGTTACGCGCGCCAAGGACCTCTTGTACCTGTCTTTCGCCGGAACGCGGAGCGTCGCCGGCGTCACGGAACCGCGCGAGCGGTCGCGCTTTCTCCGCGAAATCGGCGACGGCTACTTGACCGAGCTCGAGCCTTTGGACGTCGACGACGTAATCCAATACGAACCGTGGGGCCGCCGCGGCCGCCCCTAAAACGCCCGGGGAAACTATATGGACGCGGAAGAAGAGAGAATCAAAACCATCCGGCGTATGATTCGGGAAGCGTACCTGGCGCTCCCGGGCGAAGAAGAGGAAAACCTGGCGCGCGAGGTCACCGGCCTACTCGAAAATGTGGAGATATTGGCCGCGCTGGACGTTGAGGAGGGCCCGCCGCCGCCGGCCTTGGAACCGTCGGAATTACGGCCCGACGAGGTGCGGCCGTCGCTCCCCGTCGACGACGCGCTCGCGAACGCGCCCGAGGGCCACGACGGCTTCGTCGCCGTACCCAAAGTGTTGGCGCCCGAAGAAAAGGGCGATAAAAAATGAAAACCAGTCTTCTCGCCATAATCGCCGCGCTCGCCGTCTTCTCCGCCTGCACCGCGCCCGAGAAAGGCGAGCCGACGGCGGAGACGGCCGCCGAGCCGGAAGAAGCCCCCGTCATAGAGACGCTTAAAGCGCCGACCGCCGCCGCGGATATAAAATGGGAAGAGTGGGCGGCCGTGGGGGCGGCCGACGCGAGGCTGGATTGGTTGGCGGGTATCGCCGAAAGCCGCGGCGCGTTGTATCTCGTCGGCACGCGCGCGTTAAAACGCGCCGCCGGCCCGGGCCCGCGAGCCGAGATCGTATTTATTAAGGTGACTCCCGACGGCCTCGACGAAGTCGCCGCCTACCCGAGTTATTTCGGCGAACGCGCCGGCGCCGCCGTAACCGCGGGCCCGGGGGACCGAGTGTGGTTCGTCGGCGGGATGTACACGCCGCCGCCCATAAAGCTGGCCCCCGAAGGCCAGTTGGACTTCGCCGAACTGAGCACGCCCGTCGGCGACGTATATACCTGGGCCCCGGCGACGAAGGAGCTCAAGCTGGAGGCCTTTTTACCCGTACCGCGCGGCGACGCCGCGGCCTTTTTCGCCGACGGCGAGTTATACGTCGTCGGCGGCAGGTACGACCCGGCGGACCCGGCCGACGACAACAACCGCCAAATACACCGCTATAACCCGCGCGACGGCCTGTGGACCAAACTACACGACCTCCCGGTACCGCTCGCTCGAGCCACCGCGGCCGTGGCCCGGGGAGGCCTGTACGTAATAGGCGGCACGCAGCTCAAACCGGCATACGTCACCAACGCCGTCCGTCGGTACGACCTCATCGTGTACAAATGGCAAACGATGTCGCAGCTCCCGGCACCGCGCGCCGGCGCCGGCGCGTTCGCCGTCGGCGATTATATATACGTCGTAGGCGGCTGCGAAGCCGAAGCCCTCGGCTCGCCCCCGCGGATGGCCCAAAAATCGTACCGCTACGACTTGAACGAAAAAAGGTGGGAGGAACTCCCCTCCCCCCTTCCGGAAGGGTGTTCGCTGGCAACGTACGACGGCTCGTACTTCTACCTGGTAGCCCCTCATAAGACTTACCGCGGCCGCATCGTGCGCGCCAAAGGCCGGCGTTAAATTAACTATGGATTTGATAAACGTTACGGCGTCTGAAATCGCGGCCAAGGTGCGCGCGGGCGAACTTCCCCCGGGCGAGGTGGCCGACGCCTTCCGCCGCCGCGTCGACGCGCACGACGCCGCCGTCGGCGCGTTCCTTTGCTTGAACGGCCGCGAAGCTCCCGCGGCCGCGGACGGCCTTTTGGCAGGCGTCCCCGTCGCCGTCAAAGACAACATCTGTACGGACTGGCTGGCTACCACCGCGGCCTCGCGTATCATAGAAAACTACCGGCCGCCGTACAACGCGACCGTCGTCGATAGGTTGTTGGAGGCCGGCGCCTACGTCATCGGCAAGACGAACCTCGACGAATTCGCGATGGGCTCCTCCACCGAATACTCCGCCTTCTTCCCCACTAAAAACCCCCGCGACCTAACGCGGGCCCCGGGGGGTTCCAGCGGCGGCTCCGCGGCGGCGGTCTGCGCCGGCTTCGCGCCGCTCGCGCTGGGCTCCGATACCGGCGGCTCCATCCGCCAACCGGCGGCGATGTGCGGCGTCGTCGGCCTTAAACCAACCTACGGCCGCGTCCCGCGCTACGGCCTAATCGCCTTCGCGCCGTCGTTCGACCAAATCGGCCCGCTGGCCCGCAACGTTAAGGATGCCGCGTCGCTGTTACAAGTCATCGCCGGCCACGACCCTCGCGAGGCGACGTCCAGCCGTCGCGACGTCCCCGACTACGTCGCCGGCCTCGAGCGCGACCACGGCGCTTTTCGGGTGGGTTTAATAAAAGAATTCTTCGGCGACGACGTCGCCCCGGGCATCAAGGCCGCGATTGAGAACGCCCTCCGCAAATTGGAATCGATAGGCCACGTCGTGGAGCGGGCCGCCATACCCAGCGCCTCCTGGGCGCTGCCCACGTACTTCGTAACCGCCTGCGCGGAAACCTACTCCAACCTCGCCCGCTACCAGGCCGTGTTGTTCGGGCCCCGGGCCGACGGCTACGACGGCCCGGCCGATATGGTGGCCAAGGCCCGCGCCCGCGGCTTCGGCGGCGAGGTCCGGCGGCGGCTGGCCGCCGGCGCGTACGTGTTGTCCATCGGTTACCGCGACCGCTATTACGCCAAAGCGCAGACGGTCCGCCAACACATGCGGGTACAGTTCGCCGCGGCGTTCGAGCGGTTCGACTTCCTCGTATCCCCGGTGTCGCCTTTCACCGCGTTCAAGCTGAATACGCGCAACCTCGACCCCCAGCTAATGTATTTGGCCGATATCTTTACGGGCCTGGCGAACCTGGTCGGCCTCCCCGCGCTCTCGATGCCGTGCGGCTTCGACGAAGAAGGGTTGCCCGTGGGCATACACGTCATGTCGCGGCCCTGGGACGAGGAGCGTCTGCTGGCGCTGGGCCACCGCCTGGAGCTCGAGCTGGCGCTGCCTCAAGACGCCGTAACGCCGGCAGCGTAAAACGCGGCCGAGCGATATGTAACAGGGCCGGGCCGCCGCTACGAATACGGGGGTGATTTAAGGATGAAAAAGAAAAAGGGGTCATTTACGCGCTTTCTACTACCGGCGCTCTTTGGGGGAGTATTAATTACCGCCGGCTGCGGCGACGAGGACGCTGCGCCGACCGAAGCCGGGCCCTACGACGCGACCGAGCCCAAATACGTCCTTGCCAACGTCGAACTCGCCTTCAACCGCGGCGACGTTAACCTTCTGAGCGATTGCCTCGCCGGCGAATTCAAATTCTTCTTCGACGTTGACGATATCGGCCAAAAAATCGACGGCTATACCATCCCGGCGTCGTGGGCCCGAGACGAATTCCTCGCGGCCGCCGACAACATGTTTGCGGAGACCCGGGATATATCGTTAACCGACCACTGGCGCGAGATCGGAACGCCGGCGCCCGGCGAAACCTCATTTCAGGCCGCCGACGTCCCGTTAGAAATCGTGGTCGTGGTCGACGCGGGCAACGGGTACGCTTTCGACGACGGGACGTGCGACTACGAGTTCGAGAAAGAGCCGACGCGGATTTGGCACCTCGCCAAGTGGCGGGACCGCAGCCGCGAATGCGGGTGTCTCGGGCCGGCAACTTTCGGCCGTATATTGGCCCGCTATCATCCGTAAACGCGCCGCCCCGCGGACAATACGCTTGACATTGTAGAGTAAAGGGACATGGTACCCACCAGGATATGGTAAAGTTGAGTTGGATAAACCGCTCGACTTTCGCCAAAATCCGGAGGTGGCGTACCGATGTCCCGACTAAAGTATAAGGATATATGTGGAGGAGAGCAACGGA
>DATKVX010000006.1 GCA_035529855.1 bacterium | reverse complement strand
TCAAAATTATAGCCGATAAAAACGCCGCCGTCAAAAATGAGGGCCGGATAATGCCGAAATATTTACTCCTCCGGGCGAAATTAACGCCCCGGCCGGCGCAGAAATACCCGCGCCGCCGCGACGTTCGCGCCCTTTTCTCTTCTTGACAACGGCCGCTTCCGCGTTTAGAATATTAAACGCGCGACCTTTAACGGTTTTAGGACAAACAGGAGACGACGGGATAAAATACTTAAAATACGCCGGTATTAGCGTTTTGGCGGCGAGCGCCGCGTTCGCGGTAGCGCCGGACGCGGTGACGGCGGGCCGCGGGACTCACGGCGCCGCGCCGGCCGCCGACGGCTTCGGCGCCGTCATCAGCTCGTTTCGGATGACGGGCGTCGCGAAGCCGTACGCCCTCGGGATTTATCGCGACCCGTCGTACGTCTACGGCCTGATACACGGCTCGAGCCAAAACTACCTCTACCGCTTCACGGCCGCCGGCGCCCGCGTAAGCTCGTACGTCTTAAACGGGACGTCGACGCCGCGCGACGCGTGCCCCGCCCACATCGGCGCCGGATACTTGGCGTTCGTGGACGCGACGAAGCGACACCTATTTATATCCCGCGTCACGGGCGGCCCGGCGGTGGCGTCCTTTCCGGTGGCGGGCAAGCCGTTCCCGCTCAACTGCTTCTGGGACGGCAGCTATTATTACGTAAACGGCCCGTCCGACCTCGGCGAATTCGCTCGCTACGGCGAGACGGGCGCCGCCGCCGGCACGTGGAGTTGCGTCGGTTGGCCCGAAGGCATGACGTACTGCGGCGGCGCCGCCCACGCCGAGCACGGCAACAACGCCCCCGGGCCGTACTTCGTCGCCTGTTCCTGGCTGGGCGGCGAGCCGATGTGCATGACGACGTTCCCCGGCGGCTCGCTGGTGCGGACCTGGACGCCGCCGCTCGAGAACGGCAACGGCCTGGCCTACGGCAAATCCTCCCTGCCCGCCGCCTACGGCGACGCGGTATGGGCGGCCTGGTTTACGGGCTCGTCGCAGTACGCGCTCGAGTTCGACGTCGCCGCCCGCTCCCGTCCCGCGGTCGCGCCGGCGAGTATCGGTAGGATTAAATCGCTATATCGCTGAAGGGGCCGCGCGTAACCGCGGCGGTTACTCGAGCCGGCGACGCGTTTACGTCGTACGGCCGCTCCGGAAACGGTAACGGATAACCCGCGGTTAGCCCCGTCCCCGAAAAGGCCCACGATTTTTTTCCTTGACAAGGGAAGTCTTTACGGTTAGTATTTAGCTATAGAAGGACAATATTTAAAACGGTAGGAGAAAGGAGATTAGTAATGAGGAGATTAGTATACGTAGGCCTTGCGGCGCTGGTCGCGAGCGCGGCGTTCGGCGCCGTAAGTGAAGATACCGCGGGCATCCCGGGGAGTGCACCCGGCCCCATCACGAGCAACGACGCTATGGGCTCGATCATCCAATCGTGGACTACGCCGGCCGGCGTTAACGGCCGCGGGTGTTTGGAGACCGGCGGGTACGTCATCGTCAACACGTACTACAACCCGCAGTACGTCTGCACCACGGCCGGCAGCCTGATCCGGAGCCACAACATCTCCTTGGGAAGCGGATGGCGCGACTCGAGCCGCTGCCACCTCGGCACCGGCTACTACGCCATACTCAAAGCCAACTCGCCGTACACGGTCGCGTTTATGAACCACTCGACCGGCTCCGTGGCAGGCTCGTTCAATACTTCGTCGATGGGTTCGTGGCCGATGAACCTCGCGTATGACCCGGACGCCAGTTGCTACTACGCGAACAGTTATTCCATGAGGACGAGCGCGTACAAATACTCCACCGTCGGGTCCCTTACGGGCACTATCGTGATCGGCGGCATGGGTACATACGTCGGCGCTTTGGGTTATACGAAAGCCGCCAAAGGCGAGAGCGGCGCGTACATCTGGGCGAGCAACTTCGGCGCCACGACCGAAGCCATCTGCACCACCACCGGTTCCGTAATCGCGTCCTGGAGCGGGGCCGAGACCAACGGCTGCGGCGGCGACTGTGGCAAGTCCAGCGTGAATGGTGCCTGGGTCGTATGGGAGCTGCGCAGCCCCACTTTGAGGCTTTACGAATACGACATCGAAGGATTGGTGACCATAGCACCCGAAAGCCTCGGCGCGATCAAGACCCTCTTCAAGTAATAACCAGGAGAAAAGTTTAGTGAAAAAGCCCCCGTTCGGGGGCTTTTTTTTGCCGTTTTCTTTATCGCCGCCGTAGGAAAAATCGGAGTCGTTTTAACGACTCCTTGTATAAGCGACCGCGGCCTCGAACGCCTCGTCGTCGACCGATACGGCGTGGCCCGCCTTCAACTCCTCGAGCCAGGCGCGGGTCTCCTCGACCACCTGAGGACTATTAATAATTTCCTCCTCCACGCGCCGGCGGCAGGCCCGCGCGACGTGAAGGTCTTCCAACGTCAATTGCTCAAAAGGCCGGTAATAAATCGTCTTAAAGAAACCCCAGCGGCCGTCCCTCAGCTGAAAAACCCGACTTAGCTCCTCCAGCTTATATTGAAATACTATGGGCCGGAGCTCTTTCGCGAGTTCGGCGTCGCGCGCGGCGGCCTCGTCGCCGAGTGCCCCCGGCTCCCGCGCGATCTTGACGACGCCCAAAAATTCTTCCTTCTCCGGGGGGAGCACCGGGGGTTGTTCCTCCAACAGCGTTTCGGCCCGCCTCTTCTCGTTCTTGTATATTTCGCCCGAAACGACGAGGTCTTTGCCGGCCTCAACCTCGGCGTGATAAGCGCGGAGCTTACCTTCATCCGGCATTAGAACGACGTACGCCTCCGCCACCTCGGGCTTTTGAAAATCTTCCTCGCGGGCCCCGTAAAAACGCGCTATGTCTTCCTCGGTGGGGAACGGTAGCCGCGGCCGCAGGTCCCGCTCGTACAGGGCCGATATAAGGTAGTCGGCGCGCTTCTTCGCCAACTCGCGCGTCAAATCGTCGTCTTTGTCCAGGCCGAGGCGCAACGCCTCATTTTCGGCCAGCGCCCAATTCTCGAGGTCCTCTAAAGTTTTGGAGAGTATACCGTCGAACAAGATAGGGTTCTCCCGGCGATAACGGTCGGTGGCCTCGCCGCCCACCCCCAACAACGTCTCGGTCGAATCGAGCCACCCGTCGAAAAGGACGGGAACGTCGCCGCACCGCGATATAGCCAACCCCCGGCCGTAGTATTCCTCCCGAACATCCACCATCGGCCCGCCGCGGACGGCGCTCAATACGTCGAGATTGCGTTTGACCGGCGTGGCCTCGCGCCATTCCGCCGCGCCGGCCTCGAACGCGACTCCGGCCTTCCTCTTTCCGACCGCGGTCCTTATCTCCTCCTCCCTTTCCGCGAGCGTACCCCGCTGTCCGTGGACCACCTTGTCGACGCGGAAGATGCGCCACTTCAAACCGCTCTCGTCCTCAACCACCGGCGTAAAGGAACCGGCCGGCGTGTCGTAAACGGCGCGGCTTGCATTATCCCCCGTATACGGTAACGGCATCTCGCAAGCCCCGCCGGTCTCCGCGATATACTCGTCGGCCGAATATTTTCGGACTACCTCTTCCCACGGTACGCCGGCTTTCAACTCCTCATAGGCCTCGGCCGCGGTTTCCGGCTCATCCGATTCGAAGAAAGAATACATGCGCCATTTAGTGTTTTTGTCATAAAAATCGACGACCTCGTCTTCCGTAACCGTCACGCCCGCTTCCGCCCGCCGCCACATTTTTTCGCGGAGGGCCGAACTCCGGAAAGCGTCGAGGTTGGCGGCAAGCGAGGCGTCGCGGTCGTAACCGCGGGCGGCCGCCTCGATCTCCAAAATTTCCGCCGTAATCAGTTTCTCCAGGATGTCCCTCGCCCTCGCTTCGACGTCGTTCCCGGTAGAGGGCATCTCGCCGGCCTTTATTCGGTAAAAATAAATCAAGTCGGCTACGGTAACGGCCGGTACGCCGTCGACGGTGGCGACGGCGTCGTTCACGACGGCGAGGCAAGGCCCGGCGGCCGCCAAAAACGCCGCCACCGCGAAAATAACGCAAAAATTTAATTTTTCCACCAGCTCACCCCTTGAAGGCCGCGGATGTCGCGACGGGTAAAAAATCAGAGGTTAATATAACACATAATTTCCTCACGAATCAAGGTTTACCCGGGGACCACATACAACTCAGCTTCGGTTTTGTGCGGCGCATTTTTATTTATTAAAAAAATACGGGGCCGTGATAAAATGCAATCGCTAAGGCGATATAAATTTTTCGAACAATTGGAGGGACGATGAACAAATTAAAATACTTAGCGCTAGCGGTAGTAGCGACGGGTGGGGCATTTGCCGGCGTGAACGGAGACGCCGCGGCCGGCACCGAATCGAAATAAACGGGCGCCGACGCACGATACGAAGCGCGGCTTAGTCCGAAGGTTATTACGTACGGAGAGTTCGTTAAAATTACGGCCGAAAGGAGTTCTTAGTGTGAAGGGATTAGTTTACATAGGCGTTACCGCGTTTCTGGCAAGCGCGGTTTACGCCGGGCCGCCCGTGGCGTTGAGCGGCGGCGGGACGCCCTCGGCCGCCGCGCCTCCCGCCGACGGCATCGGCTCGGTAATCAGCTCGTTCAAGATGTCGCCGCTTGCCGAACCGTTCGCGCTCGGCGTCTACCGCGACCCGTCGTACGTGTACGGCGCTATGTACACCTCCGGTACGGACTACCTCTATCGCTTCACCCCCGGCGGCGCACGCGTAAGTTCGTTCGCTTTGAACGGGACGTTGAAACCCCGCGGCGCGGACCCGGCGCACCTCGGGTTCGGATACCTGTCGGTGGTCGACGCCGACGCCCGAAAGCTCTACGTCTTCCGAACCACGGGCGGTTCGCCCGTAACGAAGTTTTCGGTCGGAGGGTCGCCCTACCCCTTGAACTGCTTTTGGGACGGGAATTATTACTACGTCAACGGTTCCTCCGACGTCGGCAAGTTCAATCGTTATACGACCGCGGGCGCGGGAGCCGGCCGGTGGACCTGCGCCGGTTGGCCCGGCGTCATAACTACCGTCGGCGGCGCGGCGTACGCCCACCGCGGTAACAACGGGAAAGGCCCGTACCTGGTAGCTTGCTCTTGGACGGCCAGGCAACCGATGTGCATGACGACGTTCCCGGGGGGGTTGCTCATCCGGACCTGGACCGTCCCGGCGAACAACGGCAACGGCCTCGCCTACGGCGATTCCTCCAAACCGGGCGTCTACGGCGCGGCGGTATGGGGCTGCTGGTATACCAACGACGGCATGTACGCGACGCAATTCGACGTCGAAGCCCGCGGCGCCGCCGTCGTCGTCCCCGTCAGCCTGGGTAAAGTGAAGTCGCTCTACCGCTAGGAAAGCCTTCCGGGTAAAAAGCCCCGCATCCGCGGGGCCTTTTTCATTTGCGTAAAAGCCTTCCGGCCTAAGGCCGCGAACGCCGGCGCAGCGCCGCGGCGACCCGCGCCAACGCCGCGTCGTCGACGGTTACCTTGTGCCGCGCGCGCAGCGAACGTATCCACTCCTCCGCCGCCGCGGACGTTTCGGGAGACTTGACGGTTTCTTCGAAGACGGCTTTGCCGCAATAAAACGCCACTTCCGGGTCGTCGAGGCCGCGCCGCAGCGGCGGCTGGCGGTAAATCGGCTCGTAAAACGCCCATCGGCCGTCGCTCAATCGGAATACGTCGCTGAGTACGTTGAGCCCCTCGAACGGAAACACCCGGGGCCGGAGCTCGGCCGCAAACGGCGGGTCGGACGGCGCGTTGGCCTGCGCCGGGTCCACCGTTATCGCGACGACGCCCAGCCACTCCCGTTCTTCGGGAGGAGCCGGCGGCGGGAGCTCATAAAGCTCTTGCGCCACTTTTTCGCGCGCGCGGTTCCGCGCTTCCCCGGTGACGACGAGGTCCGCGCCGGCTTCGACCTCTTCGTAGAAACCTTCGAGCTCGACGCGGTCGGGCATGGCGACGAGGTAGACCTCCACCCGCTCGGGGGTGTAGAAGTCCTCCTTGTGCCGTTCGTAAAACGCCTCGACCTCCTCAGGCGACGGCTCCGGGACACGGGATAGGAACTGCTCTCGGTAGAGGATATCTATCAGCATGTCGCCGCGGCGCGCCGCCATCTCCCGGCGGAAGGACGGTAGGTTATCGACACCCTCCTTCAACGCCCGGTATTCCAGAAGGGCTTCGTCCTCGAATCGGGACAGGGCGTCGTTCCAAACCGCTTCGTAGCGGTACGGCTTGAGCTCGCGCATCCGGTCCACCTCGTCGGGCGGCAATAGCATGAACTTCTCCACCGTAGAAAGGACGTCGTCGAAGTAAACGGGCACCCCCCCTGCGTCCGAGAGGACCGCGCCCTTGCCGGCGTACTCCGCCCTGAGCTCGGCGAACGGCGCCTCGAATACCTTCCGCCACAACTCGTCGTCGCGTTTTACGGGCGCCGCCTTGCGCCACCCGCGCGCGAGGCTGTCGAACCGTTCACGCGTCTTGCGCGCCTTGACGGCGTACTCGATATCGCGCCTGGCCTCGTCGAAACTCAGGCCGGAGCCGTGGACTACCTTGTCGCAGCGGTAGATGTGCCACGTAACGCCCCCGGTATCCTCGATGGGCGGCGTATACTCGCCGACCTCCAACGCGAACAGCGCTTCGCTCCCTTCGTCGCCGGCGTACTCCACCGGTGCGTCCCACGCGCCGCCCTCGCCGGTGTACCCCCGGAACGTGGAATACTCCTCGACCACGTCTTCCCACAGCCGGCCGGCCTCGAGCGCCCGGTACGCTTCCTCCGCCCGGGCGGGGTCCTCGGCCTCGACGAACGAATACATCCGCCGCTTCCCGCTCTTTTGGTAAAAATCCAGAACCTCGGCGTCCGTTACGACGACCGCGTCTTCGATGCGCCGCCGCATGTAGTCGCGGAGCGCCAGGCTCCGCGCCGCGGCGAGGTCCTTCTGGATAACCGGCTCGTCGGCGTAACCCCGTTGCTCGGCCTCGAGCTCCAGGACCCTGCCGTCTATAGCGGCCTCCAGGATGTCGCGCAAAGTCTGCCCCAGGTCCTCTTCGCCCGACCACTGGCCAACGGCCAAACCGCGCTCGTAGTAATATTCGAGGTCGCCGGCCGTGATCTCGTGCTCGCCGTCTATGATGGCGACGGCCTCGTCGTGGGTGGGTACGCAGCCGGCGGCGATAAGCGCCAACGCCGTCGACGCCCATAATTCCAAAGCCCGTTTGGTCAACATTCGAATACTCCTCGGTAAGCGGAACGGGAATATACTATCGGCGGTGATTATTGTAACAAGTCTACCATATCGGCCGCGCTGCGACAATAAACCGCCGTAATCGGGCGGTCCTATAATTAACCCGGAAATCGTCGTCCTATATTAAAAACGAATACGAGAACAGCGCCGCCGGCAGGCGTCTCCTTGACCGGGTAGGGCCGATATGTTATATTTAAAGAATTATTTTAAACACTTCGCTCCTTATCAAACAAGAGAGGTTCCGATGACCATCGCCCCCCACGGCGGCAAGCTGATAAACCGCATCGTACCGCCCGAGCGGGCCGGCGAGCTGTTGGCGCACGCCGCCGCCCTTAAAAAAGTAGCCATCGACGAGCGGACCACCTCGGACCTGGAAATGATCGGCAACGGCGGCCTTAGCCCCCTCGATGGCTTCATGAGCGGCGCCGACTACCGGGCCGTCGTCAAAGATATGCACCTCGCGGGCGGCCTCCCCTGGACCATACCGATCACGTTGGGCGTCGACCCGGAGGTCGCCGACGAAATAGCGCTCGGCGAGGAGGTCGCGCTGACCGGCGGCCCGGGCGGCGACGTCCTGGCCGTGATGACGGTGGAGGAGAAGTACACGTACGACAAGCGCGAACGCTGCGTCGCCGTCTTCCGGACCGACGACGAGGCCCACCCGGGCGTTAAGGCCACGCTCAACATGTGCGACGTCTTGCTGGGCGGGCCGGTAACGCTGCCGCGGCCTATTCCCCACCGCCGCTTCCTCGAGTACCGCCTGTCACCCGCCGAGACCCGGGCGATGTTCGACGAGAAGGGTTGGGATACCGTCGTCGGCTTCCAAACCCGCAACCCCATCCACCGCGCGCACGAGTACCTGCAGAAGTGCGCGATGGAAATCGTCGACGGCCTGATGATACACCCCATCGTGGGGGCGACCAAGAGCGACGACATTCCGGCCGAGGTCCGGATGGAGTGCTATAAAGCCCTGATGGACGGCTATTACGCCGCCGACCGCGTGTGCCTGGTAGTCAACCCGGCGGCGATGCGCTACGCCGGGCCGCGGGAGGCTATCTTCCACGCCATCGTCCGCAAGAACTACGGCTGCACACACTTCATCGTAGGCCGCGACCACGCCGGCGTCGGCGACTACTACGGCACGTACGACGCCCATCATATATTCAAGGAGTTCGACCCGGCCAAACTCGAGATAACGCCCCTGTTCTTCGACCACGCGTTCTGGTGCACGAAGTGCGGCAACATGGCCTCCACCAAAACCTGCCCCCACGGCAAGGACGACCACGTCTTCTTCTCGGGGACGAAGGTCCGCGAGATGCTGCGGGAAGGGAAGCTGCCGCCCGTGGAATTCACCCGGCCCGAGATAGCGAAGCTGTTGCTGGAGGCGGCGAAAGCGGCGGATTAAAGCGCGGCCTCCGGAGGGTACGGTCATGATAGAATTACCCCAAGAACCAATCGCAGCTTTCTGCCGAACGCACCACATCGCGAGGCTTTCGGTCTTCGGCTCGGCGTTGACCCAGGACTTCGGCCCCGACAGCGACGTGGACTTCCTGGTTGAGTTCGAGCCGGGACACGTTCCGGGTCTTATAAGACTCGCCGGTATGGAGCGCGAGCTTTCCGAATTAATTGGACGTAAAGCGGATTTGCGGACAGCCGGGGACTTAAGCCGATACTTCCGGGACGACGTCATG
Source organism: bacterium (assembly GCA_035529855.1). Taxonomy (NCBI): domain Bacteria; species bacterium. The sequence goes on along the minus strand of DATKVX010000006.1, from coordinate 52,555 downwards.
GCAGCGGCTGTAGAACAATATGCGCGATGACGATCGCATCCGGTTGCGGCATATGATCGAAGCGGCCGAAGCGGCCACCAAGTTCACGGCCGGTAAAACACGAGACGATTTCGGTGCCGACCAGATGCTCGCTTTCTCCGTTTTACGCGCGTTAGAGGTACTAGGCGAGGCGGCGAACAAAGTCTCGCCGGACGTACGTAAAAAACTATCGGCCGTACCGTGGGCGGATATCGTGGGCATGCGGAATTGGTTGATACACGCTTACCACGACGTTAACTTGGATATCGTTTGGCGGACGGTAAAAGAAGAACTCCCGCCGCTCATCACGGCGCTTAAGGCCGCGGCCAATAAAGGCTAATACCGCGGGAATTTACTAGGCCCGAGATAGCGAAGCTGCTGCTGGAGGCGGCGAAAGCGGCGGATTAAAGCGTGGCCTCCGGAGGGTACGGTCATGATAGAATTACCCCAAGAACCAATCGCAGCTTTCTGCCGAACGCACCACATCGCGAGCCTTTCGGTCTTCGGCTCGGCGTTGACCCAGGACTTCGGCCCCGACAGCGACGTGGACTTCCTGGTTGAGTTCGAACCGGGACACGTTCCGGGTCTTATAAGACTCGCCGGTATGGAGCGGGAACTTTCCGAATTAATTGGACGTAAAGCGGATTTGCGGACAGCCGGGGACTTAAGCCGATACTTCCGGGACGAGGTCCTGGCAGCGGCGGTAGAACAATATGCGCGATGACGATCGCATCCGGTTGCGGCATATGATCGAAGCGGCCGAAGCGGCCCGAGTTCACCCGGCCCGAGGTAGCGAAGTTGTTGCTGGAGGCGGCGAAGTAAACCCTTTAACCGTCGCGTTCGTAAATACCAAGGCGGCCACGTAGGCGAAATGGGAAAAACGTCGCGGAAAACCGGAATTTTTTCGAAAGCCCGCCACCCCGAGCGCTGGCACGAGGGCCGGCTCATCTGGCTGCTTATAGTCCTGGTCGCCCTTATGATCGCGTATCCGTTCTTCGTCCACAAACCAGCCATCATCAGCGTCTTCAACCTATTCCAGACGGCGGCGCTCTTGCTCGCGATTTACGCCGTCTGCCGAAAGAAGAAAGAATTCATACCCGTGGCCGCGGCCTTCTCGCTGTTCGCGGGCCTTTCGTGGTTTGATATTCTATACCTTAAAAACCCGGCGCTGAAAGTCGTCATTGTCCCGGGGTGGGCCGCTTTCTACGGCTTCGCCATCGTCGCGGTACTATCGCGGATAAGCCGCTACCGGCGGATTACGGTCGACGAGCTATCGGGCGCGGTAAGCGCGTACATCCTCATCGGCCTTTTCTTCACGATGTTGTACCTCTGGCTCGAGATGCTCCAACCCGGGTCCTTTCACATAAGCGAACAAACCAATCCTAACAGCCTCGTCGACTACTCCGACTTCGTCCTCTTCAGCTTCGCGACGTTAACGACGCTCGGCTACGGCAACATCACGCCGCTCACGCACTTCGCCCAGGTATTGGCGGTATTCGAGTCGGTCATAGGCGTCCTGTACGTCGCGGTCCTCGTCGGCGGCCTGGTGGGTACATTGATAGCGGAGCGCCTCGAGGAAAAGCGCCACGGGCACGAGAACGACGCCGACAAGGAACCTGACGGAGTTGAAGATGAATAGCGACCCCAAATTAGCCGTAATCGGCCTCGACCGCGCCGACCCGGCCTCTAACCGGCCCGATACCGCGCCGGCGTGGACGAAGGGGGCCGGCGCGTCGTTGTAGCCGTTGACCGGCCGCGCGCCGTGGGTTATTATGGAGGGCGCTTCGAGGGGCGCCCTTCGCTATGATTACCGCCGTACACGAAAAACGCAAGGCCGCGCTGGAGGCGGAGCTCGCCCGCATCCTCCCGCTCCTCATCCACGAGTACGGCGCCGAGAAGGTAATCATCTTCGGCTCGCTCGCGACGGGGGAGGTCGGCGAGTGGTCGGACTTGGACTTAGTAATCATAAAAGAGACGGAGACGAAATCCATGAACCGGATCGACGACGTCGCGAGACTCACCAGGCCGCGGCTTGCCGCAGACGTCGTCGTTTATAGCCCGGCCGAGTTCGAGCGAATGAGCGAGGGGCGCCGGTTTTTCCGGGAAGAGGTAGTCGCGAAAGGGCGGGTGGTGTATGACGCCGGAATGGCAGCCGTGGTTTGAGTTCGCGGAACGCGAACTCCGCGCGTGCCAAAAGTTGCTCGAGGGGGAGCTATACGCGAACGCGTGTTTCCACCCGCAACAAGCGGTCGAAAAAGCGCTCAAGGGCCTTCTTTTGTATCGCGGTAAAACCGTACCTAAAACCCACAACCTTCCCGAACTTTTCGTACTATTGGAAGAGGCCGCGCTCGCGTCATACCGCGACGCTATCGACGTATTAAATAAGTATTATATCCCTACGCGTTACCCGGACTTGATCGGGGGCGACGAGCCATCGTGGTTTTCGGACGAGAACGAAGCGCGAAATGCGCTCGCCCGGGCGCAAGAAATCACCGAAACTATAATCGCAATCGTCAAATCTTGAAGGCGCGTTTACCTATGATTACCGCCGCACACAAAAAACGGAAGGCCGCGCTGGAGGCGGAGCTCGCCCGCGTCCTCCCGCTTCTCATAGACGAGTACGGCGCGGAGAAGGTAATCATCTTCGGCTCGCTCGCCACCGGCGAAATCGGCGAGTGGTCGGATATTGATTTGGTGGTTATAAAAAAAACGCGCAAAAAGTTCTTCGACCGGCTGGACGACGTTATAACGCTAACTGACCCCCACGTTGGCATAGATTTTTTTGTCTATACGCCCGTGGAGTTCGCGGCGTTGTGCGAGAAAAGGCGGTTCTTCCGGGAGGAAGTTCTCGCAAAGGGGCGCGTTATTTATGGAAGATGAAGAAAAAGCGTGGCTCGAATTCGCGCGAAGGGACCTCGGCGCGGCTCAAGGCCTGATTAGTCTAAAATATTACGTAAACGCCTGTATTGACGCTCAGCAAGCGGCCGAAAAAGCGTTAAAAGCGTTTATCTTAGCGAAAGGCAAGGCCATCCCAAAAACCCATAACTTATGTGGAGTTGACCCGGCTCGCCGGCGCGGGGGAATTCGCGGCCATAGCAGCGGAACTGAAAAAGCTGTCGAAATATTACGTTCCCCTACGTTACCCGGATACCGTCAACGGCTTACCGAAAGCGGAATTCCCTTCTCGAAAAGACGTTTTGAAAGCTGTGAAAACGGCTAAAGCCTGTATAAAAATCGTCACCGAAAACTTACGATAACGGAAGAACACCCGAGGTAAACGATGCCCCCTAAATTCGCTATCATAGGCCTCGACTGCGCCGACCCGGTCCTCGTCTTCGACAAATGGCTGGACGAGCTGCCGAACATCAAATCGATAGTGGAGCGCGGCACCTGGGGGCCGCTGGAGTCCACCATCCCCGCCATCACGGTCCCGGCGTGGATGTGCATGATGACGTCGCGGGACCCGGGCCAGCTCGGCTTCTACGGCTTCCGCAACCGCCGCGACCACTCCTACGACGGCCTGTTCTTCGCCAACTCGCAGGCGGTCCGCGTCGACGCGGCGTGGGATATCCTGGGCCGCGCCGGCAAGCAGGTCATCGTCGTCGGCGTGCCGCCGTCCTACCCGCCCAAACCGGTCAACGGCCACCTCATCTCCTGCTTCCTCACGCCCGACGCCGACAGCGAGTTCACCTACCCCGCTTCGCTCAAGGGCGAAATAATAAAAGAGTTCGGCGAGTACATCATCGACGTCGGCGACTTCCGCACCGGCGACAAAGACTACCTCCTCGAGCAGGTGTGGAAGATGACCGCCAACCGCTTCGCCGTCGCGCGGTGGCTCGCGACCAACAAGCCGTGGGACTTCCTGATGTTCGTGGAGATGGGGCCGGACCGGCTGCACCACGGCATGTGGAAGTACTTCGACCCCACGCATCCCAACTACGAGGACGACCCGCGCTACAAGGGCAAACTGAAAGAGTATTACGTTTACCTCGACGGCAAGGTCGGCGAGTTCCTGGAGGTGCTGCCGGACGACGCCCACGTTATGATCGTCTCCGACCACGGCATCAAGAGCATGGTCGGCGGCATCTGCTTCAACGACTGGCTGATAAAAGAGGGCTACCTGGTGCTCAAGGAGCCGGCGACTGAGCGCACGAAGTTCAAGTACGACCTCGTCGACTGGGAGAAGACGCGGGCCTGGGGCGACGGCGGCTACTACGGCCGGTGCTTTTTAAACGTCGCGGGCCGCGAGCCCCAGGGCACTATCCCCGCCGGCGACTACGAGAAAGTGCGCACCGAGCTCGTGGAGAAACTCGAGGCCATAACGGACGAGCGGGGCGTCAACATCGGCACCCGGGCGTTCAGGCCGGAGGAGCTCTACCGCGTCGTCGGCAACGTCGCGCCGGACCTCATCGTCTACTTCGGCGACCTCGACTGGCGTTCCATCGGCTCGGTAGGGAACGCGACGGTCCACGTCCACGAGAACGACACCGGCCCCGACGACGCCAACCACTCGCAATTCGGCATCTTCGCCTGGGCGGGGCCGGGCGTGGTCTCGAGCCGCCGCGACGACCTTAAAATTTACGACGTCGCGCCGACGGTGCTAAAAACCTTCGGCCTCGAGCCGGCGCCGGAAATGATCGGGAAGGCCCTAGGTTAAAAATTTGCCTTCGCGCGGGAATTGTGTTTTAATTACGCGCAGGGACGCAGGGTACCGGCGTCCCTTTTAATTAATGTTACCCAGAATACTTAGGAAATTGTTATCGTGGGCGGCGTTCGTCGCCGCCGCCGCGTTCTTCTGGGGCGCGACGGAAGCTTTTATCAACTACCGCTGGCCGCCCAAGGGCGTGTGGCGGACGGACCTCTGGCTCCCCTCGACGTACAACCGCGTGGTTTTCTACGCCGTAGTCGTGGCGGCCGCCGGCCTCGTAGTCGTCGCCGTCGGGAGCTTAATACGGCGGCTCCGGCGCCGGCCGGTAAAGGCCGCCCGCCGCCGGTGGGGCGGCGCGGTCGCCCTCGCGGCGATCATAGCTTCTAACGCCGGGTGGCTGGTCCTCGGCTTAATCGATTCGTACGAACTCGACGTCGGCCTCTTTAAACTGGACATACAGGAACGGGCGCCTTTTTTCGAGTACTGGGGGTTCTTCGCGCTCGCGGGGGCGGCAGTGGCCGTCGCCCTCGCGTTCGCGTTGGGGAGGAGACGCTGGGCGAGGATAACGGCGCGATACCTCCAGGTGGCGGGCGCGGCGCTTTTTCTCGCGACGGTCGTCACGCACCACGCAACTCAAATGCTGCGGCCGCGGCCCTACGGCCCCAATATCATACTCATTGTCCTCGACGCCTGGCGGGCCGATACGTTGCAGCCGGAGCTGATGCCCAATTTATACTCGTTCAGCCGGGAAAAAAGCCTATACTTCGAGCGCGCGTGGACCAACGGCACGTGGACGCTGCCGGCGATGACGACGACGTTCACCGGTCAATACCACGACACGCACAAGTTCCGCCGGCGCGCCGACTCGGATAAACGCAACCCCACGCTGGCGCAGATCTTATACGAGGCCGGCTACGAGACCGCGGCCTTCTCCGCGAACCGCGTCCTCAACCGAGACAGCCCGACAACGGAAGGTTTTGAGGACTTTTACTTTTCGGATTGGTCGCCTCTCCTCCGCGGGATCCATTTCTACGACACTAATTGGTACGGCTCGGCCGTCCGAGGCCTTTTTCACGGGAAGCGGATCTCCGAGGACAGCCGGATCCTCAGCCGTATGCTCAGCACGTACCTGGCGCGTCCTCACCGGCGGCCATATTTTCTATGGGTCCACTATATGGACCCCCACGGCCCCTATACGCCACCCCCGGGTTATTACTTACCGGACGATGAGAAATATATTTTGGACTTTCGTCCGATCTTGAGAAGGCGACGGCACGTCAACAAGCGCCTCTACGAGGGGGAATGTCGGTTCGTGGACGACCTGTTGGCACCTATCCTCCCGCGCCTTGCCGCGGAGCCCGATACCATTACGATAATAACCGCCGACCACGGCGAGGAGTTCTGGGAACACAGTCAAGAATACGGTTTTTACCACGGAAAATCGGTCTACGAAACGGTAACGCGAGTCCCACTCCTCGTCTTTTTACCGGCTAAGGCCGCGGCCGTGGTCGACACGCCCGTAAGCTTGGTGGACCTCGCGCCCACGCTCCTCACCCTCAGCGGTTACGAACCGCCGCCGACGATGCAGGGCCGGCCGTTTTTAACGACTGACGGAGACGTCGTTAAAGACCGTCGGCCCGTATTCATCGGGGGCTGTTTCCTTAAGCTCCGCGGCCGTATAACGGAACGCCGGGACGCCGTAATCATTTGGCCTTATAAACTTATCCTGTTTCACCAAAAACCCGGGCGACGGGGCGAATACTACAACCTCGCCGCCGACCCCGGCGAGCTGAGGCCGCTACCGGAAGATAAGTCTGCGGGGCGCCTCCGCAAGGCGTTGCGGGTGTGGCGGCGTAACGTAAGGCGCACGGGTCGGTACCCCGAATACGGAGGCGCCGCCGCGCCGGACCTCCGGGCCCTAGGGTATATCCAATAGCTACTATTTCAACAGGCCGGCACGGAAAAAAGATTTACCGCGTGGTTATTAAAACGTTAAAGAGTGTGTTGGCGTGGGCGACATTCGTCCTGGCCCTGGCGTTCTTCTGGGGCGCGGCGGAGGCCGTCTTCAACTATTTCTGGCACCCCGCCGGGACGTGGTGGGGCGACCTCGTCTACGAATCGGCGTACCGGCGCGCGGTGTTCTACTGCTTCACCGTAGGCGTGCTCTCCGCGGCCGCCGGCGTCGCGGCGCTGGTAATATCCGGCGTCGTAAAGCTCCTATCCGGCAGATGGGTGCTGGATACGGCTCGCCGGTGGGGCGCCGCCGCGGCCGTGGCCGCGTTGATTACGTCCAACGTCGGTTGGCTCGTCATCGGCTTCTTCCGCAAAGGCAAAGTTAAAATAGGCGATTTGGCGGTAAACCTCCGCGAGCCGGCGCCGTTCTTCGAGTATTGGCTCGCGTTCGCCGTTCTGGGCATAGGCCTCGCCGTCCTATTAGCCCGGCGCGCTGCGGGAAAGCGGTGGTGGCGGCGGGCCGGGAAGGTCTTGCGCGTCGTCGGCGTCGCCGGCTTCGCGCTTCTCGTCGCCGCGCACTTCGTCGTCCCCGCCCTCCGCCCCGTACCGCGCGGCCCGAACATCTTGTTTATCGTACTCGACGCGTGGCGAGCGGACTCCTTCAGGCCCGACCTCATGCCCAAGCTGTCGGCCTACGCGGAAAAAAACGCGGTCGTTTACGAACGGGCGTGGGCGTGCGCGCCGTGGACGTACCCCTCGATGGCGGCGTGCTTTACGGGCCACTATCCGGACGCGACGCGGTTGTGGCCCCGCCCCTCGCGCGACCTGCACCGCACGGCGGCGTCGCACCTGCGCGGCGCCGGGTACGATACCGGCGCCGTCGTGGGCAACGTCGTCCTGGAGCACTACACGCCCATTACCACCGGCTTCGATTACTTTATATACTGGGACTGGCGGCCGCGCCTCCGCGCGATACATTTTTACAGCACCAACTGGTGTTGCGGGCCGGTTCGCCAAAAATACCTTCCCCGTAAAAGATACCGGCCCGAGACGAGTCGCACCATCACGCGGCTTACGCGGTCGTACCTCGCCAAGCCGCGCCGCAGGCCGTTCTTTCTGTGGGTACACTACATGGATCCCCACGCGCCGTACAACCCTCCGCCGGGCTACTACGACCCCGCGGACGAAAAATTCATAAAAGACCATAAACCCGACCTGCGCGAGCGGGGCGACGCCTACCACCGCCTCTACGAGGGCGAATGCGCGTTTCTGGACGACGTCCTGGGGCGGGTTTTCAAGGCGATACCGGACCCCGACAACACGGTCGTGATTATAACCAGCGACCACGGCGAGGAGTTCTGGGAGCACTACACGTACGGCCACGGCAAGTCGGTCTACGAAACGGTTACGCGCGTACCGCTAATCGTCGCCGTACCCGGGCGCGGGCCGGCCGTGACCGACACCCCCACCAGCCTCATAGACCTGACGCCGACGCTCCTCCACCTCGCCGGCGTCGACGTGCCGGCGGATATGCCCGGGCGGCCGCTCGCCGGGACGCCCCGGGAGGGCCAAAACAAACTAATCTTCATAGGCAGCGATTACACCGACCGGAAAGACTACCAACCGCCGCGGCGAGACGCCGTCGTACTGTGGCCTTGGAAGCTAAGTCTGGAGCACTGGAAGATGAACGCGGCCGGCGAGTACTACAACCTCGAGCAAGACCCGGGCGAGCGCAACGGGCTCCCGGAAGACGACGTGGCCCGAGCGCTACGCGCGAAGTTGGAAAAGTGGAAGAAGGCGGTTAAGCCCAAAGGTATGCAGCCCGCTCGAGCAGCGGATTTCGCCGACGCCGCGGACCTCCGGGCGCTGGGTTACGTACAGTAAAGGTCAGCTATGCACGTCCGAACCGAGGGTGCCGGGATAAAGGCTCCTTTTTATATCCGAACTAAACCGCTTAGCGTCGCCGCGAGGCTGCTAAAAAAAGCGCATTCTCTCACCTTCATCACCGCGGTAGCCGCGTTGTGGGGTACCGCGGAAGCCCTCATTACCCACGTATGGGGCGTGCGCGGCGTATGGCGGCCTTTGGACCTGTGGGAGTCGGCGTTAACCCGGTCCTTGTTCTACCTGGTCGTAACGGCCGTTTCCTCGCTGCTCGCGTGGAGTGCCGCGGCCGCCGTAAACCGGGAGAAGAACGTCGCCTCGAGCGCGCGCTGGCGCGCCGCGGCCGTCGTCGCCCTTGCCGTCGCCGCGGAGGCCGGGTGGCTCGTCCTCGCGCTTACGGCACGTTTTGAGTTCGAGTGGTGGTTCCTCTCGTTCGACGTCCGGGACCCGGTAGGTTTCGCGGCGTACTGGGCGGTGTTTTTAGCGGGGGCCATCCCCCTGGCGGCGGCGTTGGGTTTCCTCTTCCGCTCCCTCGGGCGGCGGCTGCCGCGAGTAGGCCGGTGGTTCCGCGCGGCGGGCGTCCTGCTATTCGCCGGCTTAGTCGGCTACCACGTAACGGCGCCTCGGTTCAGGCCCGTAGCGCCCGGACCGGATATAGTGCTCGTCGTACTCGACGCCTGGCGCGCCGACGCATTTAACCGGGAATTGATGCCCAACTTAGCGGCCTTCGCCGAACGCCACGCCGTAACGTACCGCAACGCCCGGGCGACGGCCTCCTGGACCATCCCCTCGATGGGCTCCGTCTTCACCGGCGAGTACGCCGACGTACACGCTCGGCGGCACCTACTCGCGCCCGTGCGCCGGCCCCCCACCGTGGCCCGCCTCCTCTACGCCGCCGGGTACGACACGTACGCCCTAAACGCCAACCGGCTCTTGCAGCGGTTCTCGTACGTCGTGGACGGCTTCGACCACTACTACTACGCCGAGGACCGGCCGCTATTACGCCTCGTCCGCTTCTACGATACCAACTGGTACGGCCCCGCGTTCAGGAAGGTCCTCAATAAGACGCCGACGTGCGAGTACAGCCGACGGCTGGCCCGCGAACTCGAAACCGTGACGTCTACGAGAGGACGCCGGCCCCGATTCGTATGGGCCCACTTCATGGACCCGCACGCACCGTACGCGCCGCCGCCGGGGTATTATAGCGGCGCCGACGCCGAACTAGTAAACGATTACCGCCCGGCGGTCAAAACGCGGGCGCCGGCGTACCACCGCCTTTACGACGGCGAGTGCCGCTTCATGGACGACCTGCTGGAACCGATTCTGGCGCGGCTGGCCGCCGGCGGCCGGACGGTCGTCGTCGTTACCGCCGACCACGGCGAGGAGTTTTGGGAGCACAAAACGTACGAACACGGCAAGTCGGTATACGAAACGGTCCTGCGCGTACCGCTGCTCGTCGCCGTCCCGGGCGAGCCGGCCGGCGACTTCAAGGACCCGGTAACTTTGCTCGACCTCGGGCCGACGATACTCGACGTCGCAGGCGTTGCGAAGCCGGCCAACATGCGAGGAAGAAGCCTCCTGCGGACGCCGGGCGAGGAGGCCGTGCTGATATACGCCGGGAGCAAGTTCGGGGCGTCGCCCGACTACAAGCCGAAACGGCGCGACTGCGTCTTTTGGCGAGACTGGAAGTTGATACTACCGCACGACGGCGGGTCCCGGCCGGGCGAATTTTACGACCTACTCCTCGACCCGGAAGAGAACGACCCGTTGTTGTCGCGGTCTTCCCTCGCCGACGCTTTGTTCGTAGCGCTCTCGTTGTGGCAAGAGACCGTCTCCCGAGAAGAAGTCGCCGAGTTTGACGAGGACTTTGCCGCCGAGCTGCGTGCCCTCGGCTACGTACAATAACCTAACCCCTCAACCGCGGCTTTATCCCGGCGGGAGACACCCACATCCCTTTTAGATATCAAAAGTTTTATTGCTTATTGACTTCGACAAGCGGAGTTGATAGTATTTCGAAAATAGGAAAAGGAGTCTGACACGCCCGAATACTTACGCTACGCGGTGTTGGGCCTGGTCCAGGGCTTGACCGAGTTCTTGCCGGTTTCGTCGTCCGGGCACCTCGTCTTGGCCCAGGAATATTTAGGGATTGCCGCGCCGGGTATCGTCGTCGAGGTGGCGTTGCACGTCGCGACGGCCCTCGCGGTCCTCGTCTATTTCCGACGACGCTTGAAGGAGATTTTCTCGGCGGCCTCGGGCGGGGGGCGGGGTTGGCTGAGGTTCGTGGCGCTCATAGCGGTGGCATCGCTACCCGCGGCCGTCGTCGGCCTGGCTCTCGAGGGCCGAATCGAGCTCCTATTCGAAAGCAGCCGCGCCGTCGGCGCAGCGCTATTATTCACCGGCGGCGTCCTGGCGGCGTCGTCGTTTGTAAGACGCGGCGACGCGAAGCTGGCGGACATGGCCTTCGCCGCGGCGCTGGCGGTGGGTGCGGCCCAAGCGCTGGCCATCGCGCCGGGCGTCTCGCGGTCCGGGATGACGATCGTCGCCGGTTTGCTCGTCGGCCTCGCCGGCGCCGAAGCGGCAACGTTTTCTTTCCTCCTCTCGGTGCCGGCTATCCTGGGAGCCGCGGCGTTGGAGGCAACGAAGATAAGGGCGTTTCAAGGGGATTGGACCGGGTTGGCGCTGGCGTTCGGCGTGGCGTTCGTCGCGGGTTTGGCGGCGATATACGTGGTGCTCGCTTCGGCTCGAGGCCGCGGGTTCGCCTGGTTCGGCGCGTACTGTGCCGCCCTCGGCCTGTTCGCCCTATTGATATAATACCGGCCTCGCGAAGCGCGGGCCGCATAGACCAAACGGCGGCCCGGGCCGGTTCTACCAAGCTAATTCCCGGCGACGGGCGGCGGTTTAACCGGCGCGACGCCGAGGCGTCGCCGGTCGCGCTTACAAGGGCCGACAACACGCGCGTTTGCAAAGCGCTTTAATTATGGCCGGACGAAGCGGCAAGAAAAAGACGGAATCGGGATTCAAGTACGGCCGTCAACTACTGGGCGTCGTTCTCGTCGTCGTCGCCGCGGCGTGCGCGACGAGCCTGGCGACCCACGACGCCGAAGACCCCACGGGGTTGGCTTCGGCCGGCCAACCGATCCACAACAGACTGGGCATCGCCGGCGCGTGGCTTTCCTTCTGGCTGCTCGAGACGCTGGGGCGGGCGGCTTTCGCCCTCCCCGTCTTTTTCGGCCTGTGGGCTTTCTTCCAGTTTCGCGGCGGCGTATCGCTGGCGCGCGAGTTCAGGCTCATCGTCTTCATGCTGGCCGTATTCCTGGGCGCGGCGCTGTTGGCGCTCGCCGTAGGGGGCGAAGGCGAGGAGACCTTCGCGGCCGCGGTCGCGCGGGGCGGCGCCGTGGGCCTATTCCTCCGCAACGCCGTCACGTTCGCCGTCGGGAGGGTATTCGGCCTCGTACTTGCGGCAGCCGCGCTCGTCGTCGCCGCGGCGTGGGCCGTCGCCGGCGTCTCGCCCAAAAGGTTGCTAAACGCCGCGGCCGGCTTCGCGAAATGGCTGGCTCGCGGCGCGTCGCCCATATTCCGGCGCGAAGAGGGCGAGCTCTACGAGGAGGAGGTCGAGGTCGAAACGGCACCGCCCGCCGGAACCGAATTGGTCGAGGAACCGGCGCTCGAGCCGCTCGAGCCGCCGCCGTCCGAATCGCGGGCCGCAGCCGCCCCCCCGCCCCGCCGCAGGCCCCCCCACCCGTACAAACTACCTCCCCGCGACCTCCTGGCACCCCCCGAGCCGCCCAAGGAGGAGGTCTCCCGGGAATATCTCACCGACTGCAAAAAGCGGCTTGAGGCCGCGCTCACCTCCTACAAAGTCGAAGGCCGCGTCCGCGAGATAAAAGTCGGCCCCCGCGTCTCCCGCTTCGAAGTCGAGCTCGCGCCCGGGCAAAAGTTCGGCGCCATGAAATCGCTGGAGGAAGACCTGGCCCGCAACATGGCCGTACCCGGCATAACGGTGACCAGCCTGGCCAGCCGCGGCGCCGTCGCGGTAGACGTCCCCAACCCGGTGGCCTCCCGCGTCGGCCTGCGCGAATTGCTCGGCACCAAAGCCTTTTATAAAGAGGTCCAACGTTCGAAGCTGACCGTGCCCCTCGGGCGGCGGCACGACGGCCAGGTCGTTACGGCGGACCTCACCAGGATGCCGCACCTCCTCGTCGCCGGCGCCACCGGCTCGGGCAAAAGCATATTCCTGAACGCCGTCGTAACGTCGCTCTTGATGACGTCGACGCCGGACGAAGTCCAATTCCTCATCATCGACCCTAAAAAAGTCGACCTCTCGATCTTCCGGGACGTACCGCACCGGCGCTACGACCAGGTGCTGTTCACCGAGATGGAGGACGCCGTGAGGGCGCTCAAGGCCGTCGTGCGGCGGATGGAGGGGCGCTACAAACTCCTCGCCGCGGTGGGCGCGCGCAACATCCAAGCCTACAATAAACTCTTCGCCGCGGACGAGGGCCGCCGCCAACTGGCGGAGAAGATTCCGGCGGGAACCGACGGGGAAGAGGGCCGGCCGCTGCCGTACATCGTCGTCGTCGTCGACGAGCTCAACGACCTGATGGTCCGCGAAAAGGCGCGCAAGGTCGAGGAGCAGCTCGTCCGCCTGGCGCAAATGGCGCGCGCGGTGGGGATACATCTCGTCGTCGCGACGCAACGGCCTTCGGTAGACGTCATCACCGGCGTCATCAAGGCCAACTTCCCGAGCCGCATCGCCTTCAGCGTCTCGTCGCAGGTGGACTCCCGGACCATCCTCGACCGCACGGGGGCGCAACATCTCCTGCCGGAGGGCGACATGCTGTTCCTCCCCACCGGCGCCGCCGAGCCGGAACGAATTCAGGGGGCGTACGTGGGCGAGGACGAGGTCGGCCGCGTCGTCGAGTTCTGGGCCGAGCAGCCGGCGCCGCAGGGTTTAACGTCCGTACGAGAGGTCGCCGACGAGGCGGAAGCGCCCGGCGGAACCTACCTCGAGCAGAAGGACGAGCTCTTCGACGACGCCGTCGCCCTCGTCGTCTCGCAAAAGAAAGCGTCGGTCTCGATGCTGCAGCGCCGCTTCCGCATCGGCTTTGCCCGCGCCGGCCGCCTGATCGACGTTATGGAGCTCCGCAGCATCGTCGGACCCGACGAGGGCCCCAAAGGCCGGAAAGTGCTCATTAAATCTCTGGATGAATTGGAAGACGCAGGACCGGGGCCCGGTGGCGAAGACGTTATATAAATTCGCGTTCCTATGCTGGTTCGTCGCGAACGCCGCGGCTCCGACCGCGGCGGTTTGGCCTTACGACGCGTCGCCGTCGATAAGCGCCGACGAGCTACTCGCCCGCGTCACCAAACGGTACAAAGCGCTGGACGACTTCCGGGCCGACGTCGTCGTGGCGACCTCCTCGCCCCACCTGGGCGAGACCTCCTCGAGCGCCGGCGTTCTCTATTCGCGCCAACCGAACCTGGTGCGCGTCGAGTTCCGCGAGCCGCTCGAGCAGACCATCGTCTTCGACGGCGAGTACATGTACGTCTACATCCCCGGCGGCACCCAGGTCCTCCGCTACGCCGGCCCCGGCCTCTCGTACCTGGCCGACTTGCCCCGGGCGCTCGACAACCTATCGGCCGACTACGACGTCGCGCTGGCCGCCGAAACCGGCGGCGGGACGTACGAGCTCCACCTCGACGCCAAGAGAGAACCGGCGCCGTTCCCCGAGATACGGATGTGGATCGACCGCGAACGCCTCGTCGCGGTGCGCGCCGACTTCTACGATGCCGCCCGCAACTCCACGTCGTACCGGTTCTCGGCGTACGAATTCAACCCGGGCCTGCCGGCGAGCCTTTTCTCCTTCGACGTCCCGCCGGGGGTCGAAATCGTCGACGTGAACGAACAAAACGGTCCGTGAGCCGGACGCTAGCCGTCATAAGTCTCGGGTGTGCCAAGAACCTGGTCGACGCCGAAGTAGCGGTGGGCGAGCTCCTCGCCGACGGGTACGAATTGACGCCGGACGAAGAGGCCGCGGACGTCGTCCTCGTGAACACGTGCGCCTTCATAGCCCCCGCTCGCGACGAGGGACGCCGGGTACTGGCCGAGCTTTCGGGGCGCATAAAACCGGACGCGACGCTGGCCGTGACGGGCTGCTGGCCGCAACTCGCGGCCGACGCGTTCGCCCGGGAGTTCGAACGGGTAGACGTCGTACTGGGCGTGGGCGCGGCGGCCCGGCTGGCGCACGCGGTACGCGAAGCCGCGTCGGGCCGGCGCGTAATCGACGTCGGCCGGCCCCGGCCGCCGCTGGCCGGCGTCGCCGAGCGACCCCGCCTTACCGCGCCGCACGTATCGTTTCTTAAAATCGCCGAGGGGTGCGACCACCCCTGTTCCTTCTGCACCATCCCGCGGCTCCGCGGGCCCTACCGCTCGCGCGACGCCGACGACGTCGTGCGCGAGGCCGAGTACGCCGCGGCTCGAGGGGTAGCCGAGCTTATACTACTGGCGCAGGACTCGAGCCGCTACGGCGAGGAGCTGGGCCGCGGCCTGAACCTGGCGGCGTTGCTGCGGCGGCTCGACGGCGCCGGCGTGCCGTGGCTGCGTGTCCTCTACCTGCACCCGGCGCGGCTGACGGAAGAGCTGCTGGGCGCGTTCGCCGACGTCGAGGCCGTCGTCAACTACGTCGATGTCCCGCTCCAGCACGTCGCGCCCCATCTCCTGCAGGCCATGGGCCGGCCGGCTTGGACGCCCGAGGAGGCGCTGGCCCGGCTCGAGCACGTGCGCGCGTCGGTCCCGGGCGCGGCGTTCCGCACGAGCTTCATCGTCGGCTTCCCGGGGGAGACGGACGACGACGTCGAGCTGCTCGCCGACTTCATCCGGGCGGCGCGCCTCGACCACGTCGGCGTCTTCGAGTTCTCGCCGGAAGAGGGGACGCCGGCGGCCTCCTTGCCGGATAGGCCGTCGCGCGAAGCCGCGGCCGCGCGGCGCGAGGAGCTGATGCTGCGTCAACAGGACGTATTGGCCGAGCTCTACCGCGAGCTCCGCGGCCGCTCTTTCGACGTTCTCGTCGACCGCGTTACGCCGGAAGGGGTCGCCGTCGGGCGAACGTACTTCCAAGGGCCGGAGGGCGACCCCGTCACGCTAATCCCGGACGCCGGGGAGCTTACGCCGGGACGTTTCGCGCGCGTCGAAATCGCCGGCTGGGAAGGCTACGAGCTCGTGGCGCGCGCGGCCCGGGGGGCGCGCCGTGCTTAATTGGCCCAACCTACTCACCTTGCTTCGAATTCTGTCCGCGCCCGTATTCTTGGTTTTCCTGCTCTCGAACTCGGCCGCACACCACACGGCGGCGTTCTTCATCTTCATAGGCGCCATCGCCACCGACATCCTCGACGGCTACCTCGCGCGACGGCTCGATTGCGTAACCGATTTCGGTAAAGTTATCGACCCGCTGGCCGACAAAGTCGTCGTCGTTACGGCGCTGGTGAGCTTCGCCGGCCTGGGCGCGGTCCCGCTGTGGATGGTCCTCGCCATCGTCGTCCGGGAGTTGGTCATAACGGGGTTCCGCGCCGTGGCCGGCGCGAAGGGCATTTACATCTACCCCACCACCCTCGCCAAATGGAAGACCGCGTTCCAGATGGCGGCCATCGCGGGGATACTGGGCCACTCGGTCGCGGCCCACCGGCTGGGAAATGAGTGGCCGGGGGCCCTCGACCCGGTGGTCGACGGCGCGATCACGTTCACGCTGTGGGTCGCGGTCGTGCTAACGCTCATCACGGGCGTGTGGTACCTCTGGAAGAACCGACAAGTCTTGGCGGACGTCTTCGTCCGTTAGGGAGCTTATGGCGGGACAACTACAGCGGCGGCTCGCGACGTTCGTGGCCTCGGTGGCCTACCTCGGCTACTCGCCCCTGGCGCCCGGGACGGTAGGGACGCTGGGCGCGCTGGCCGTCTACTGGTGGCTCCTCCCGGCCAACCATTACGTCGTAATGGGCGTGGCCGCGGCGGCGACGGCGGCGGCCGTCTGGGCCGGCGGCGTAGCCGAGGAGGTTTGGGGAAAGAAAGACCCCGGCCGCGTGTGCGTAGACGAGTTCGCGGGGTACTTCGTCGCCGTCGCCTTTTTACCCAAGACCCTCGCGTACGCCGTCTTCGCGTTCATCCTTTTCCGCGCTTTCGACGTACTGAAGCCGTTTCCGGCGGGGCGGTCGCAGCGTTTACCGCGCGGCTGGGGCATAATGGCCGACGACGTCGTCGCGGCCTTATACGCCAACCTCATCCTCCAAGCCGCCCGGGCCATCGCCCGCGCGACCGGTTTACTGGGAAACGTCTTCACCTAAGGGGGAACGTTGTCGCCGGCGCCAGCCGATATAATGGGGCAGCTCGTTATCGTCGCGGCCGCGGCCGCGGCGGCCGCCGCCGTCGCCTGGCTCGCGCCGAGGTTTAGACGCCCCGCGGCGCCGGACCGTAGTCGCGCCCGGGCGGCGCTCCTGCTGGCCGCGGCGGCCGCGGCCTTCGCCGTCACCTTCATCTACCTCGCCAATAAGAAGTTCGACGCGTTCTGGGCGCCGGCGGTGGACCTGGGCATACAACACCACGTCTTCTGGGCCGGCGGCCGGGGCGGTTTCCTGTACCAGACGGTCCTCTTCGCCCGGCCCCACCTCAACCACGTCGCGTTGGTTAACCAACTGCTCTCGCCGCTGTCGCTGGCGTTTCCGAGCGCGCGCACGCTCATCGTCCTCCAGGTCTTAGCCCTGGCGTCCGCGGCGGTACCGGCGTACCTCATCGCCCGCCGCCACACCGCCTCGCGCTACCTCGCGTTGGCGTTCGCGCTGTCGCCGCTGTTCTTCGCGTCGTTACACTGGGTCGCCCTCTACGACTTCCATCCGCGGACGTTCGCGCCGGCGCTGGTGCTGTGGGCGTTTTGGGCCTTCGAGGCCGGCAGGCCCCGCCTCGGCCTGCTGTGCTTCTTCCTCACCACCCTCCTACTCGAGGAACTGGCGCTGTACACTTGCGCCGCGGGCCTGTTCATCATCTTGGGGTTGAAACAAACCCGTTGGGGCGCGCTCGTCGCCGCGTTCTCGCTCGTCCACTTCCTCGCCGCGACGTACGTCATCTACCCGCAGCTCATGGACGTCACGGACCTCGCCTCCAATCCCATCCTGCATACCTTCGGCGTCGCCGGCTCGCCGGTGGACCTTCTCAAATACGCGTTTCGTCACCCGGCGTTCTTCCTCGCGCGCGCGGCCGACCCGGCGCGGGCGGCGTACCTGCTCCACATGCTGACGCCGTGGGCGTTCCTGCCGGCGGCCGCGGGATGGGGATGGCTGGCGTACGTCACGCCCATAACGTACGCCCTGTTCTCGCGGGTGCCCAGCCACTACGCCATCCAGTACCAGTACGTGATGCCGCTGGTCCCGTTCCTCGTCTACTTCGCCGTGCGGGCGTGGGGGCGCGTCGAAGAGTGGGTAGGCCGCAAGGGGTGGTCCGTCGGATGGGCGCGGCGGGCCGCGACGGCGTATTTAATATTCGCCGGCGTAGCGTCGGCGGCGACGTTCGGGCCGTTGGGGGTTCGCTACAACCGGTCGTGGTACTACGTCGAACCGTGGGTGCGTCGCTTTCCGAAAGTAGCACGCTTCGTTTCCCGAGACGACTCGCTCGCGGCGTCGATGTTCCTCCTACCCCATTTCTCGGAGCGGTGGCGCATCTATTTACATCCTCATAAATTCCGATACGTAAAAGAGCTGCTGCCGCGCGAGGTCGTGATATGCACCGCGCGACTGGGCGAACCGTGGAAGACGCCGCCCGTCGTCTCGGAGCACCGCAGCCGTATACGCCTCGTCAAGTTATTGAGAAACGAGAAGTACGGCTGCGTATACGCCGACGGCGACTACGTTATGCTAAGGCGGGGGGTAACGCCGGTTATCCCGGCCAAGAAAGCGTTCGAGTGGACCTTTCAAGTGCTCGAGGAGGACGCCTTCGACTACAACGTCGGCGTCCCGGTCTTCGACGAGCGGGCGCGCAACCGCCGGGCCCTTTACTGTACCGCCGAGCAAGGTCCGTTGGGCGCGATGGCGCGCGCGGGCCCCTATTACTGGCCGCGGGGGGCCGTAAAGGTAAACTACCGCATGGCGGTATGCGAGCCGGCGAGCCCCTTCGCACCCGCCGCCGAGCTGGTAGTAGTCGAACGGCCCGACGACCGGCCGCCGGCCCCGGTCGCCGTTCGCCGCGTTATGCCGGCCGACCTCCCCGCGGCCGGGACGTACGGCTGGGCGGCGGTGGCTTTCGAGTGCCGAAAGGAACGCCGTTACGAATTCCAACTGTACCCGCTGGGCAACGGCGACGTTTACCTCGACTACATTCACGTCGAGGCGCCGAAGCTGTCGCTGGAGTGGGCTTTTCGGAATACTAAGAGCGACGAGGAAAGGAAGATACTCGCGGCCGAAGGCGCGGCGCTGATGCGCTTCCACCAGGCGCCGCCGCCGGCGTTCGAGCTGCGATAAGGCCGAGGTGAAATTATGGACGCGACCGTCATCGCCATCGGCGACGAGCTCTTGATGGGTAAAACGGTTAACAACAACGCCGCGTACCTGTCGCGGCGGTTGGCCGCGCTCGGCATCGCGACGCGGCGCCAACTCGTCGTGGGGGACGTGGACGCCGACATCGTCGCCGCGCTCGAGCAGGCGCGCGCGCTGACGCCCCTCGCGGTCATGACCGGCGGCCTGGGCCCCACCGAGGATGACCGCACGCTGGCCGCGGTCGCGAAACACCTGGGCCTCGAGCTCGTGCTGCACCGGCCCACGCTCAAAGAGATCGAGCGGCGCTTCGCACGACGCGGCATCGAAATGCCCGCGGTCAACGTGGGCCAGGCCCGCGTCCCGGCGGGCTCCCACGTATTGGCCAACCCGCTGGGGACCGCGCCCGGCATCGTCGTCGAACCGGCGGGTTTCGTACTGTGTCTCCTGCCCGGCGTGCCGGCCGAGATGGAGTACATCTTCGAGCACGGCCTGGTCCCGTTTTTGGAGAAGAAAGGCTACGTCGGAGAGCGGGTTTACGAGAAACAACTCCACGCCACCGGCCTGCCGGAATCGGCGGTGGCCGAGCGGCTGGCGGGCGTGGAAGTCCCCGCGGGGGTCCACCTCGCCTATCTCCCGCAAACGGCCCAGGTAAACCTCCGCATATGGGGCGCCGCGCCCGACGAGGAGACGTTTCGCGAGCGCGCGGCTCCGGTCGCAAAAGCCATCCGCGAAGCGCTCGGCGCCCACCTCTTCGGCGAAGACGGCGCCGCGCTCGAGCAGGTAGTGGGCGAAGCGTTGGACGCGCGGGGCGAGACGCTCGCGCTGGCGGAGTCGTGCACCGGCGGCCTTATCGCCAAGCGCGTGACGGACGTCGCCGGCGCCTCGAGCTGGTTCGTCGGCGGCGTCGTCTCGTACGCCAACGAGGCGAAGGTAAACCTGTTGGGCGTCGCGGCGGCGACGCTCGCGACCCGCGGTGCGGTGAGCGAGGAGACGGCGCGCGAGATGGCCGAGGGGGCGCGGGCGCGCTTCGGCGCGACGTACGCGTTGGCCGTGACCGGCGTCGCCGGCCCGAGCGGCGGCACACCCGAGAAACCGGTGGGCACGACGTGGTTCGCGCTGGCGGAGGAAGGCCGGACGACGAGCGATACGCGTTCCTTCGGCGGCGGCCGCGGCTGGGTCCGCCTCCGCGCGTCGCAGCACGCCCTCGACATGTTGCGGCTGCGTTTGCGCGCGAAAGGAGAGAAGCGGTGAGGTTATTCGTAGCGGCGGAGCTCCCGGCGAGCCACCGGGCGTCGCTGGCCGACGCGTGCGAAAGCGGCCGGCGCGGCGGCGTGCGGTGGGTCCCGGCCGAAAACGTCCACCTGACGTTGAAGTTCCTGGGTGAAGTCGAGGAGAAACTGGTACCGAAGGTTGAGGAGGCGCTGGCGGCGGTCGCGGCCGCGGCCGAGCCGTTCGCGCTCTCGCTGTCGGACTGCGGCTGCTTCCCCAACACCCGGGCGCCGCGCGTTCTATGGGTCGGCCTGGGCGAGGGCGCGGCGGCGGCGGGGGCGCTGGCGGCGGCGGTGGATAAGGCGCTCGAGCCGCTGGGCTTCGCCCGCGAGAAGCGGCCTTTCAAACCGCACCTCACGATAGGCCGGGTCAAAGAACCCCGCGGGGCCGCGGCGACGGCGGCCCGGAAGATCGAGCAGCTCGACGGATTCGCCGCGCCGGCGGAGCAACTCGAGGCCGTGGCGCTGGTCAAATCCACCCTTACGCCCGAGGGTTCGATATACGAGGAAATCGGGCGTTGGCGCCTGGGCGGCGATTAAACGGTTTTTCGAAGCGCGTGTTTTATGTTAATATACGCGGTAAAAGATATTTCCACATTCTGCCCGGGGAGAAAATATGGCGACCGCAGGTGAAGAAAGAGACGTTTCGTTACAACACGCCGTCGACGGGATAAAGAAAAAATACGGCGAGACGGTCCTGATGCGCGTGGGCGACGATAAATCGCGGGCCAACGTGGACGTCGTCCCGACGGGGAGCCTGAGCCTCGACGCGGCGCTGGGCGTGGGCGGCATTCCGCGAGGCCGCATCGTCGAGATCTTCGGGCCGGAAGCTTCGGGCAAGACGACGCTGGCGCTGCACCTCATCGCCGAGGCGCAGAAGTTGGGCGGCCACGCGGCGCTGGTGGACTTGGAGTACGCCTTCCCGCTGGAGTACGCGCGCACCCTGGGCGTGGACGTGGACGAGCTCTGGGTCTCGCAGCCCGACTCCGGCGAGCAAGCCCTCGACATCGTCGAGCAGCTGGTCCGGTCGAACGCCGTAGACGTGGTCGTCATCGATTCCGTCGCGGCGCTCGTGCCCCGCGCCGAGCTGGAGGGGGAGATGGGAGACGCTCACATGGGGCTCCAGGCCCGGCTTATGTCGCAAGCTCTGCGGAAGTTGACCGGCGTCATCTCGCGCACGAAATCCATCGTGGTCTTCATCAATCAAATTCGCATAAAGATCGGCGTCATGTTCGGCAACCCGGAGACGACGCCGGGAGGGAACGCCCTCAAGTTCTATACGTCGGTCCGGCTCGACATCCGGCGCATCGCCACCATTAAAGAGGGCGACACCGCGGTTGGCAACCGCGTCCGCGTCAAGGTCGTGAAGAACAAAGTGGCGCCGCCGTTCCGCCAGGCCGAGTTCGATATCGTGTACGGCGAGGGGATATCGGCGCTGGGGGATATGCTGGACCTGGGAGCGGCGCGCAACATCGTCGAGAAGTCGGGGACGTGGTATTCGTACGGCGACGAGCGGTTGGGACAAGGCCGCGCCAACGCCGTAAAATTTTTAAAAGAAAACCCGAAACTCGCGCGGGAGCTCGAGGCGACGCTGCGGACTGAACTGGGAATAAGAGCCCCGGAAAGCCCGCCGGCGGGGGAAGACGCTCCCGCCTCCGACCAATAACGCCGACGTGACCACGATAACGGCCCTCGAGCGCCAAAAACGCCGCCCCGACCGGGTATCGGTATTCGTCGACGGCGCGTTCGCGGTGGGGCTGTCGGCGGCGGCCGCGCGCGACCTAGGGTTGGAGGTAGGCCGAGAGCTCGCGGAAGACGAGTTGCGGCGTATGGCCTTCGCCGCCGAGGTGGACGGCGCGTACGCCCGGGCGCTGAGGTACTTGCGTTCCCGCCTGCGAAGCCGGCACGAATTCGAAGAACGCCTCCGGCGGTACGGCTACGAAGGCGACATCGTAGACGCCGCGGTCAAGCTGCTGACGAGCCGCGGCCTGGTGGACGACGGGGCGTTCGCCGGCGCGTGGGTCCGCGACCGCGTGCGACTCAAACCCAAAGGCCGTCGCGCGCTGCGGGCGGAGCTCGCGGCCAAGGGCGTCGCCCCCGAAGCGGTAGAGGCGGCGCTCGCCGAAAACGTCGACGAGGATGAGGAGGGGCTGGCGAGGCGAGCGCTCGCTCCCCGCCGCGAGGCGTTTAGGGCCAAAGGTGAACGGAAGGGCCGGGCGGCGATTACGTCGTTT
This sequence comes from bacterium, assembly GCA_035529855.1. Taxonomy (NCBI): domain Bacteria; species bacterium. The sequence continues at coordinate 30,041 of DATKVX010000006.1, read as the reverse complement.
CTCGCGCGCCGCGGTTTCGACGCGGGAATCGCGCGCCGCCTGGCGTACGAATTGTTTTCGACCTAACGGGGCCGACCGCAAAGCGAAATGCTCCACATTTTAAGATTCCTACTTATAGCCGCGACGTCGGTCGTCGGCTACTTCTTCGCGCCTTTCATATCCAAGGCGGAATCGGCGCCCTTCTGGGGAGTGGTCTTCGGCTTCGCCGTCGGCTGCCTTATAGTCCTGGTCGAAATCCTGTTGGAGCGTTACTCGGTTCAAACGCTGGTGGCGGCGACGTTGGGCCTCATCGCGGGCCTCATCGGCGGGAACCTCCTCGCCTACGCCCTATCGCAAACGGTGGAGGCGCCCGAATACCTGTACGTCTTAATCGTACTGGTCTGCGGCTACACCGGGACGATGTTGGGGGCGGCCAAACTCCGCGACTTGCCCCTCCTCGCTTCGCTCGGGACTCGGCAGGGCGGCGGTACGATCCTCAACGTACTCGATACCAGCGTCATCATAGACGGGCGCATCGCCGACGTCATCGAGGCCGGTTTCCTACCGGGGACGGTCGTCATCCCGCGATTCGTTCTGAAGGAAATCCAGCTCATAGCCGATTCGTCCAATCCCCTCAAACGCAATCGCGGCCGGCGCGGTTTGGAGATATTGAACAAGATCCAAAAGTCCGCTCTCGCCCGCGTCGAAATACTGGACAAGGAGTACGCCGACGTACCGACGGTGGACGAAAAGTTGCTCCGGCTATCGGAGGACCTCGACGCCAGCCTGGTGACCAACGACTACAACCTGAACCAGGTGGCCGAGCTCCAGGGCGTAAAGATTCTAAATTTGAATAACCTGGCCAACGCGCTCAAGGCCGTCGTCCTTCCCGGCGAGATGCTGGCGGTGCAGGTAGTGAAAGAGGGAAAGGAGGCCGGCCAGGGCGTCGGCTACCTCGACGACGGGACGATGGTCGTGGTGGAGAACGGCCGGCCGCGCATCGGCGAAGGGCTCGACGTCCTCGTAACGAGCGTACTCCAAACCGCGGCCGGGCGCATGATCTTCGGTAAGATACCCGGCTCCGAGGACTACGTAAGCTCCGGCCCGAGCTGAGCCGTGGGAGACGTAAAGCGACAAGCGGTACGCGTCGCGGCCGTGCTGCTGGCGGCCGGCTCCTCCAGCCGCATGGGTGGCCGCGACAAAATTTACGCGCCCCTCGCCGGGCGCCCTCTGGTATATTACGGCCTGGCCCTCTTCGAGGAATGTGAAGAAGTGGACGCGGTGGTGGCGGTGGCCGCGCCGGGCGCCGAAAAAAAACTACGCCGGCTCGCGTCGGACTACGACTTCGAAAAGGTGCGGGCCGTCGTCGCGGGCGGCGCGGCGCGGCGCGACTCGGCCGCCGCGGGGTTGGCCGCGGCCGCGGCACTCGCCTCCCCCGACGCCGCGGTCCTCATCCACGACGCGGCGCGCCCGCTGGCGACGCGGGCGCTGGTGCGCCGCCTGCTGGCGGCGCTCGCGACCGCCGACGGCGCGGTACCCGCGGTCGCGCTGGTCGATACCCTGAAGCGAATCGGCGACGACGGCGCCGTCGAAAGCACGCCGGCCCGCGAAGCTCTGCGCGCGGCGCAAACGCCGCAAGCTTTCAAGTTGGCCGCCGTCGCCGACGCCTACCGGGCCGCGGCGCGCGAACGGTGGGACGTGACCGACGACGCCGCGGCGCTGGAGCTAGCCGGCGGCCGCGTCGTATCCGTCGAGGGCGAACGCGACAACTTTAAAATAACCTTCCCCGAAGACCTCGCCCGGGCCGAGGCCGTTCTTTCCCACAAGAAAAAAGGCCGCTAGCGCGGCCTTACCTCCATAGAAACGCCGTCGACGCCGCCGGGCGGCTCGAGCCCTAAAGTACGTAATATAGTCGGCCCCACGTCCTCCACCGCGGCGCCGGCCGCGTCTAACTTCAAATTCGAGAATATCAACCCGGGCACCGCGTCCGGCCCTACGGCGGCGTGGTGGCCGGAAACGACGCCGCGGTTGTCGGCGAAAACCGCGTCGGCGAAGCCCCCCAGTACGGATTCCCACGAGACGCCGTAACCGTCCGCCAACGAGACGACGAGGTCGGGCGCGCAAAAACGCCGCGGCCCGGCGAAGAGTTCGTCGCCGTCGCCCACCGCGACCACGGCCTTTCGGGCGCCGTCCCGTACGGCCAAGAGGCGGGTCCGAAGCTCGGCCTTCAAACCCTCCGCGTCGCCGCGGGAGACGGCCCCCCGCTTCTCGCGGCCCTTGACGTTCAGATAAATCTGGCCGTATCCCTGGGCGTACGCGCGCGTCCGCTCCCACGCCACCGCGGGTCGGTACCGGCCCCGGCGGAGCGCGGCCTCCGGCGTGGGCACGTCGACGCCCCAGGGCTTTGCCCCGGGGGCAAGTCCCAAATAACCGTTCTCGAGCAGCCACCGACTCGGGCAAAATGCCCGCCGAAAAGGCCGGTTGCCGTGCGCCGAGACGACGAAGAACGCGACGTCGTCGCCGGCCGCTCCCTTTATAAATTTCCCCAGCGCCTCATCGACGTAGCGGTACGCGAGCTCGAAGGCCTCGCCGTACGTGAAGAACTTCTCGGCGTCGTAGGCCGGGTGCGAGGGGTCGTAATGACGCCAAAACACCTGCGCGATTTCGTCCAGGCCGTAATCGAAGAGGAGGAAGAGGTCCGGCCTATAACGCTGCCACGCCCAGAAACCCAGGCGCCTCTTTTCTTCGGTTTGGTAGCAGTATTGCCCCACGAACGGCCCCCGGCCGATGACGCCGTCGTGCAGCGCGCCGAGGTCGAGCGGCCGGCCGCGGGTGCTGAACGGCCCGTCCGCCGCGAGCTCCTCGCCGAAGCGGGATGGCGCCGCCACGTCGAAGAGCGGCCTACGCGGGTCCACCTCGAGCGGCGACAACCACACGCGTATTTCGGGCGCGGACGAAACCACGAAGAACCTGCCCATAACGCGGCCGCGGCCCAAGACCCCCCGCCCGAAAGGGAACGCGAAGTAATGGCTGTAAGTGCGGGTCCTCACGCGCTGCTTCCGCCCCGCGACGGAAATATTTAAATATAGCTCGGTCTCCGGCTCGAGCGTTATCTCGAGCTCGCGGCCCGCCAAACACGCCGGCGGCTCCAGCGTCACCCGGCCGACGCCGTCCCGCCTTGCTATCTTTCTCCATATCCCGCCGGCGGCGGTATCGCGTTCGGCGAAGTACTTGTCGGTGGCGAAGAAATGATAATTATACGCGCCCAGGCTCGCGTCGGGGACGTCGCCGCCCGCTATAAACGCGCCGCCCTCCACCTCCTCGGGCGGCAAGTCGGCCGGGGCCCATAAGGCCGCCGTCGCGATGCCCTCGCGCGCGGCGTACCGCCAGAAAGGTTCGCCGCTCAGGTTTGAGCGGCAGCGGGGCCCGCCGACGGGCCAATCGCCGAGGTGCCTCCCGGGTTCACACGAGACGTCCGCCGCGACGGTGCGATACGTATCCGGGTCCCGGCCGAACCGGCCGAAGATACCGTTTCTGCCCGGCCGGGCGCCGGTAGCGAACGCCGCCCACGCCACGGAGCTTTCGGCGGGCGTCGTGGTGCGAAGGGTCGCGAACGTACCGCTCCGGGCCAACGCCGCGAGGTTGGGCAGCTTGCCCTCGGCGATCATACGCTCGAGTACGCCGGCGTCCATGCCGCCGACGCCCAACACCACCACGCGCCGGGCGGCGCGCCGCTCCACGCCCCGCTCGCCGCACGACGCCACGACGCCGCCCAGGCCGCCCGCGGCGAGCCATACGCCGGCGGCGCCCGTTACCTCGAGAAAACTTCTCCTCTTCATAACGTCAAACCGGCCGCACCGAAGAGCGGCCCGGGTAATTTATTAAAAAGCCGCCGTACCGACCCCCGGTCGAAGCCGACGGAACACTTCCCCTAATGTAAAGGAATTCACCTCAGATAAGTTGCCGAGGGGGCGCCGCGCTGCTGCTATCTCGCCGCGACGGCGTCGCCCAGACGGCCCGCCTTCACCGCGTAGCGCAACCCCTCCATAATGACGACGCCGCTCGAGGTACCGACGCGGTCCGCGCCCGCCGACATGAGGTTGAGCGCGCGCTCGTACGACCGTATCCCGCCGGAGGCCTTGATGCCGACGGCGTCGCCGACCACCTTCCGCAAAAGCCGCACGTCCTCTTCCGTCGCGCCGCCCGGGCCGTAGCCGGTGGAGGTCTTGACGAAATGCGCGCCCGCCCGGCACACGAGGTCGCAGGCGACCACCTTCTGGTTGGCCGTAAGCGCGCCGCACTCGATTATGGCCTTGACCGGGCGGCCGTCGGCCGCGGCCACGACGTCCCGGATCTCGCCGCAGACGAACTCGTAATAACCGTGCGTCAACGCCGAAACGTTTATGACCAGGTCAAATTCGTCCGCGCCGCGCGCCAACGCGTCGCGCGTCTCGAAGACCTTCACCGCCTTGGTATTGGCCCCCATGGGGAAACCGACGACCGTCACCGTCTTCACCGGCACGTCGGCCAGGCGCTCCGCGGCGAAGCGAACGTGCGTGGGGTTGACTACGACGGCGTAGAACTTCTCGCGCACCGCGGCGTCACAGAGTATCGTTATCTGGTCCCGGGACACGTCGTAACCCAGCAACGTCTGCTCCAACCTCCCGGGCAGGAACTCGAGCCAGCCTACCGCCGTCCGCGGTTTCACCGTCATCCGCTAACGTTGCGGCCGCGTCTTGCGCATCTCCCACGCGTAGATCGCGGCGCCGCCCAACGCAAACACCCACACCGCGAGGGCGAGCAATACCTTGAAGTACGGGATGTTGCCCGCCAGAACCAATATCACGATACCCGCCAACGCCGCGAAGAGCGCCGGCGTCTCCCGCCCCTTGAACAACCGCGCCGTTATCAACCGCCCCAGGAAGACGCCCGCGAACACGTACGCCGCGTACAGCGCCATCAGATAGAACGCCGCCAACACCAGGGCGGAGGGGATGCCCACCAGCGTAATCGCGAGTACCAAGGCCGCCACCGGCGCGCCGACCAAAACGGCTAAACCCAGCAGGAGCGACGCCACGGGGCGGGCGCGGATGTTATCCGGTATGGCCGTCAACATAACGGGCCGGAGCCAGGCGACGAACGCCGCCAAAACGAAGAGGGCGAGGACCGACCAGACGTTCTTTATCAACCACCAGCCGAAATTGAAACCCTTTTTCTCTTTTTTGGCCGGCTCGGGCTCGGGCAACTCTTTCACCCGCCCCCCTATGGCCGCCGCCGGCGAAAGCTCGAGCTCCTCGGCCCGGTACGAGACGTCGCCCCCGACCCGGGCTTCGTCCTCTACGACGAGGTATCCGCCCCGGGCCTCGACGTCGCCGCCGAAAGCGCCCCCCAGCCAGGTAGCCGCGCCGGAACTCGTCACGTCGCCGCCGACGCTCCCCCGCAGGAACAACGCCGCGCCCGACGCGTCGAGGGAACCCGCGGTCGAACCGGCGTCGGTTACCGCGGCGCCGTAGTACTGCGCCGAACCGGCGACCCGGCCGTTGACGATAATCGTCGCCGCCGCCGCGAGGAGGTCGCCGTTGACGTTGCCGTTCACCTCCACGTACGCCGCGAACGCCAGCAAGTCGCCGTCGACGTCGCCGTCCACCACGACGACGGAACCCGCCAAGACCGTCCCGCCCTTTAGGACCTCGCCCGCCGGGACGTGAACGTAGTTGCCGGACTTAACGGTATCGGCCGAGAAGTCGGCCGCCCCGGCGCCCGCTACTACGACGAGCGCCGCCGTCAGAATAAGCGCCGTTCTCTTCATAATAGTCGCTCCCCTTGCGCCTTCGCCTTATTTAAAATATAATAACACACGCGGGTAGAATTCGACAACAAATCGTTAAGGCGGGGGCCGGTACGGAGGCCAAAACGCAGGAGGAGTGAAATGAGGACTATTACGACGTTCGCCGTAATATTATCCAGCGCGGCGTTCCTCGCCGCGTGCCAGGCCAAGGAGCGGGCGCCCACGGCCGAGCCCGTGGCCGTTACGGAAAACGCCGCCGCGCCGACGACGGTATCGTTCGCCACTTCCGACGGCTGGAAGATATACGCTTCGTACCGGGACGCGGGCGCGGGGAAACCCGCGGCCATATTGCTGCACATGTTGACAGCCGACCGCCACTCGTACGACGGCTTCGGCGCCAAGCTGGCGGCCGCCGGCTTCAACGTCCTGGCGCTCGACTCGCGAGGCCACGGCGACAGCACGAAGCAAGACGGCGAGACCAGGCGCTACGCCGAATTCGACGACGAAGCGCACAAGTCGTCGCTGCTCGACGTGGCCGCGGCCAAAGACTTCCTGGCCGGGAAGGGCGCCGATACGTCGAAACTCGTAATCGTGGGCGCCTCCATCGGCGCCAACTTCGCCCTGAACTACGGCGCGGACGACGCGGACGTGCGCGCGGTGGTCCTGCTCTCGCCGGGGCTCAACTACCACGGCTTGGAGACGACCGCGGCGATGGCGAAATACCGCGGCCGGTCGGCGTACCTCGTCGCCAGCGACGAGGACAAATACGCGGCGGACTCCGTGGGGAAGCTCCACGAGATCGCCGCCGACGCCGCGTTCAAGATGTTTTCGGACGCGGGCCACGGGACCAGGATCTTCGCCGCCGAACCGTCTTTCGAAGACGCGCTGGTCGATTGGCTCGCCGCCCAGGTTAAATAAAAAAGGCCCTCACGGGCCCTTTAAAAAGCCGACGAACGCGCCGCCGTACGGCTACGCGCCCGGGAGCTTAAAACCTTCCGGAATGCCCATCTCCTGCGCGAGGCCGGACATCTCGTCGCGGGCGAGCGTTTCCGCTTTTTTACGGGCGGCGTTGACGGCGGCCAGGACCAACTCCTCCAGGAGCTCCACCTCGTCGGCTTTCACCGCCGCCGGGTCTATCTTCACGGAAAGAATCTCCTGGTGGCCGTTCGCGACGACGGTGACCATACCGCCGCCGGCGCTGACCTCCACCGTCATCGCCGAAAGTTTCCGTTGCACTTCGCCCAGCTTCTGCTGGACGTCCTTGGCCTGCCTCAGCAGCTGAGCCAGGTTGCCTAAATTTCCCAGCATCTTCACCTCCGCCCCGAGGTAACGGTAGGCCGTTAGCTCTCTTCCTCGGGGGCAGCGACTTCTTTCTCTTCCACTATCTCGCCGCCGTAGCGGTCGCGTATCTCCGCCACCAGCGGCATATCCCGGAACAGCGTACCCTCCGACGCGGACGACGCGGGCGCGCCCGCCTCGAGCTCCACCCGTATTTTCACGGGCCGGCCCAAGATGGCGCCCACGGCTTCGGCCAGCGCCGCGCGCCGCTCCTCATCGTCCACCTTCTCGGCGCTCACGCGGTACTTCTCGGGGAAGCCCAGCCGGAACTCGTCCTCCGTAAACGAGATCAACCGCGCCGGCGCGACCAGCGCCCGCAGCGCCTTATCGCTCTCGCCCAGCGCGGCCAATACGCGCTGCCACGTCTCGGTGAGGCTTTTCGAAACTTCCGCCGGGGCGCCGGGCGCCGGGCCGGCCTTCGGAACCTCCCCGGGGGGCTCCGCCGCGACCGGCTCCTCCTCACCGGCGTAAGCTTTCAGTAAATCTTCCACCGGCAACAGGTTGCGAATCCGGGCCGCCTTCAGCGCCGCGTACTCCAAAACGAGCCGCGGCGACAGGACGCGCGACATAGGCCCCGCGGCCTCCAGGAAGACGTTGATTATGTTAAGCAACGTCGCGGGCGACTGCCGGGCCGCGACGGCGCGCAGCTTCTCGCGTTCGTCGCCGCTCACGTCCACCAGGTCCGGCTCGTCGGGGGCCGCGGCCAGGACCATAAGGTCGCGCAGGTATTCCACGAGCTGGTGCACGGCCTGAACCAGGTCCGCGCCCTCCCGCGCCAGCGCGTCCACGGCGAGGAGCGCCCCCGCGCCGTCGGCCGCCAACACCGCCGACGCCAGCTTCTCCACCGCCTCCGCCGCCACCAGGCCCAGCGTGCGCTCCACGTCGTGCGGCGTTATCTCGTCCTCGGCGAACGCGATAACCTGGTCGAAGAGGGATTCGCCGTCGCGCATGCTGCCGGCGGCCCGCCGCGCTATTAGCGACAACGCCCGCGGCTCGACGCTCAGCCCTTCCTTCTCGGCAATAACGCGGAGCTTGTCCTCTATGGCCGCGGTCTGGATGCGCCGGAAGATGAACCGCTGGCAGCGGGACACTATGGTAGCCGGAACCTTGTCGAACCGCGTCGTCGCGAAGACGAAGACCACGTGCGAGGGCGGTTCTTCCAGCGTCTTGAGGAGGGCGTTGAACGCCTCCGCCGTCAACATATGGACTTCGTCGATGATGTATATCTTGTAGGGGCTGTGGCCCGGCGCGAAGCGGACGCGCTCCCGCAGCTCGCGTACGTCGTCGATGCCGCGGTTGGAGGCGCCGTCGATCTCGAGCACGTCGGTGTCGTTGCCGGCGGCGATGGCGCGGCAGTTGTCGCACTCGCCGCACGGCGTCACGGTCGGGCCCCGGCTGCAATTGAGCGCCTTGGCCAGGATGCGGGCCACCGACGTCTTGCCCACGCCCCGCGGCCCGGCGAACAGGTACGCCTGGGCGACGCGGCCGCCGGAGACGGCGTTGGCCAGCGTGCGCGTAACCGCCTCCTGACCTACGACCTCGGCGAAATCCAACGGCCGGAACCGCCGAGCGAAAACCTGGTAATCCGAAACCGCCATTTACCGCCCCTCGGCGCGGGTGATGACTTTCATCTTAATATCGTACATCGGGCAAGCGTCGTCGCACTCGTTCTCCGCCTTCTCGCACGCCTCGACGTGGGTGATTATCTCGGCGCGGGGAAACTCCCGCCGTATGTCGTCCTCCAGGTCCTCCGTCAAGCTGTGGGCGAGCTCGAGCGGTATGTCGCGGCACGTGACCAGGTGCAGGTCGACGTGGCGCTGGCCGCCGGCCCGCCGCGTGCGGAGCCTATGGTATTCGAGCCAGTGAGGGTGGCCTTTGGTTACGATCTCGGCGATACGCTTCTCCTCGCTCGCGGGCAAACGCCGGTCGAGTAGGTCGCCGATGGACTTCCTGGTAATTCGCCAGGCCGTAAACAATATCAGCGCCGCGACGACGAACGCCGCGATGGGGTCGAGGATGTGAACACCGGTCAGCCTGATGAGGCCGATGCCGGCGAGCACCCCCAGCGACGTCCAGACGTCGGTGCGGAGATGATGGCCGTCGGCCTCCACCGCGACCGAGCCGGTCCGCCGCGCCACGGTGAAGAGTTGCGCCGACACCAAGAAATTTATCAACGCCGACGCCGCCATGACCGCGGCGCCCAGGCCGAGTTTCTCGATCTCGCCCCCCGTTATAATCTTCCGGAAGGCTTCCGCGATTATAAAGAAAGCCGCGCCGAAAATCAATAGGCCCTCCGTGGCGCCCGAGAGCGCGTCGTACTTGCCGTGGCCGAAGGCGTGGTCGGCATCCGCGGGCTGCCGAGCCTTCCGTACCGCCCAAAAGGCTATGAGGGCCGCGACGAGGTCCACGCCGGAATGTAAACCCTCCGCGACCACCGCGGCCGAGGACATCGCGACGCCGGCGACGAGCTTGCCGGCCGTCAGCGCCGCGTTGGAACATACCGCCAGGCGCGTAACGGCCAAGAGGGAGCGGGTATTATCGTTCGCCTTTTCCATTGCCCAGCGCCGCGTGCGCCGCGGCCAACTCCTCCGGGATATCCAATTTTTGCGGGCACTTCTCGACGCACTCGCCGCAGGAGGTACAGGCGGCGGCGTTGTTCATCCGGGCGAAGAAGCCGGTGCGCCCTATCTCGGCGTACAGCTTCTTGGCCGCATCCTCCAGGCCGTAAACTCGAGCCAGGTTGTAAAGCGCCAACACCCGCGAAACGGCCACGTTCTCCGGGCACGGTTTGCAGTAGTCGCAGCCGGGGCAATAGAGTTCCGCGAGTTTACGGTACTCGTCGAAGCTCTCGTTGATGCGGGCGACCTCGGCCTCGTCCAGCCGGTCCGCGCGCGAAGCCGTCGCGACGTTCTCGCGCAGCTGCTCGCGGCTGCTCATCCCGGAGATGGCGCAGCTCACGTGGGCGTTGGCCAGGACGAAGCGGAGCGCCAGCTCGGCGGTGCTCGCGGCCGAAAACCCTGAGTCCTCCAGCACCGACGACGGCCCGGCCAGACGGCCTCCCCCCACCGGCCCCATAATCACGACCGCCAGGCCCTTGGCCGCGGCGTACGCGAGGCCGGCTTCGTTTTTACGGTCTATCAAATTATACTGGACCGTGCAGCCGACGAATTCGCCGGTATCGATTATTTTAAAGAAATCCTCCGGCGGCGCGTGAAACGAGAAGAATAGGTGGCGGAAGAGGCCGTCCTCCCGGGCGCGGCGCGCGGCCGCCAGCGGCCCGTCCTTTACCGCCAGGTGCTCCGTAAACTCCTTCCAACTTATTCCCCACAGGTGGTAGACGTCGACGTAATCGGTTTTGAGTTTGCGGAGGGATTCGTCGAGGCGGCGGCGCCAGTCGTCCGGGTCGTCGTTGACGCGCTGGTTCTTGGTGGAGAGCCACACGCGCTCGCGGTAGCCGTTGGCGAGAGCTTCGCCGACCACCTCTTCCGACTGGCCGCGATTGTACAGCGGCGCGGTATCGACGTAGTTGATGCCGGCGTCGATGCCCGCGCGGATTACGGCGACGGCCTCGTCGCGTCGGACGTTCCCTTCCTCGTCCTCCGGGAGGCGCATGGCGCCGTAACCCAGCGCGGTAACTTTATATCCGAGATTGCCGAAGTCGCGGTATTGCACCGTTACTCGCCGAGTCTCAAATCCAACCGAGCTTCCGCCTCCGCTTCGCCCGGGTCTTCCGGCCCCGTCACGGTTATCGAGGCGAAGGTCTCATCTTCGGCGCCGCCGTCGGCCCAGGCCATTACCTCCCACTTGCCGGGCGGTAGCTTGAGTTCGTAACGCCCCTTGGCGTCGGTGGTAGTATCCAGGAAGAGCTCGCGGACCGCCACGCCCGCGAATTTGACCGGCCTTGCCGCGCGCGTCCCGCACCGTGCCCTCGAGGCGAGTCATGCGCGTCTCTATGCATATACATAACATGACCTCGAGCTCGGCCGAGGCGAACGCCACGTCCGTCGCGAACGACTCGTCGTAGACGTCGCCGACGCCGGCGTAGACGAAGAGGCGATGCTCGCCGGGATACGCTTCTTCGAAGCGGTACCGGCCTTCGCCGAGCTCATCGGCCGCGGTTTCGCTCACCAGTACCGCCCGGGCGCCCTCGAGCGGGTGGCTCTGTCAACCGATGACGTAGACGGCGACGGTGGCGGGCGAGGCTTAGAAGCCGGCGTGCGCCGCCGCGGCCAACGCTACCGCCAGCGCCGCCGCGTATAAAACCGTCGTCCGCATTTACGAACCCTCCTCGATAACCATAACCGCCGAAAACGGGCGCCTCGCGGCGCCCTTACCATTTTGGGATAATCTATTGTACCATACTTCCCTACAAATTCTCTAAATTAGCCAAAAACTCCTCGTTGTCCTTCGTCTTGCGCATCTTGGCGAGGAGCATCTCGGTGGCATCCACGCCGTTCATATCGGCCAGGACCTTGCGGATGAGGCGGATTTTGTTGATCTCCTCCTCGCTGAGGAGCAGCTCCTCCTTGCGCGTCCCGGAGCGGGCGACGTCGACCGACGGCCAGGTGCGCCGGTCCACCAACCGCCGGTCGAGGATGCACTCCATGTTGCCGGTCCCCTTGAACTCCTCGAAGATGATGTCGTCCATTTTGGAGCCGGTATCGACAAGCGCCGTCGCGATGACGGAAAGCGAGCCGCCCTCCTCGATGTTGCGCGCGGCGCCGAAGAAGCGCTTGGGCTTCTGCAGCGTGGAGGCGTCGATGCCGCCGGTCATGACGCGGCCCGAGTGCGGCGTAACGGTATTATACGCCCGGGCGAGCCGCGTGATGGAGTCGAGCAGGACGACGACGTCGTGCCCCGCCTCGACGAGGCGCTTGGCCTTCGCCAGCACCATCTCGGCGACGTGGACGTGGCGGTCGGCCGGCTCGTCGAAGGTGGACGAGATGACTTCGCCGTGCACGGACCGCTCCATGTCGGTGACCTCTTCCGGTCGCTCGTCGATGAGCAGGACGATGAGGATTGCGTCGGGATGGTTCTCGGCGAGGGCGTGGGCGTAGTTTTGCAGGATGGTCGTCTTGCCGGCGCGGGGCGGCGAGACGATGAGCCCGCGCTGGCCCTTGCCCACCGGCGTCATCAGGTCGAGCACGCGAAGGGTTAAATTTTCGTCCGCGGTCTCGAGGTGAAACCGGTCGTCGGGGTAGATCGGCGTCAGGTTGTCGAAGAGGTTGCGTTCGACCGCCTGCTCCGGGTCTACGTTGTTGACGGCGTCGACCTTGAGCAGCGCGAAATATTTCTCGTTGTCCTTCGGCGCGCGTACCTGGCCGGAGACGGTGTCGCCCTTGCGAAGGCTGAACCGGCGAATCTGCGAAGGCGAAACGTAAATGTCGTCCGGCCCGGGGAGGTAATTGTTGGCCCCGGAGCGCAGGAAGCCGTAACCGTCGGGCATGGTCTCGAGGACGCCCTCCGCGAAGATAAGGCCGTTTTGCGTCGCCTGCGTCTCGAGCAGCTTGAAGATAAGCTGTTGCTTACGCAGGCCGGAGGCGCCGGTCACGCCCATCTCGCGTGCAAGCGCGGCAAGCTCCGCCGTTGTCTTTGTGGTGAGTTCGGCTAAGTTTAACGACATGAAATGGGAGTATTTGGAGGAAAAATGGCAGGATAGAAATACCCTGATACTTTCGAAGTATACCCTAAACGCGTACCCGCGTCAACCGTAATTTTTAGCGGCGACAAAAAAAATACGCCATTAACGGCCGCCGCCCGGCCCGCCTTCTCGCCGCAGCCGTTCGCAGGCCGCTATTATATCGGGCGGCAGCGGCGACAGGAAGCGCATCTTCGCGCCCGACGCCGGGTGGTCGAAGGCGAGGGTGTGCGCATGCAGCGCGGGCCTGTCGATGACGTCGCTCGGCTTGCCGTACGTCTCGTCCCCTAAAACCGGGTATCCCAGGTACGCGAGGTGCACGCGGATCTGATGGGTGCGGCCGGTGTAAAGGCGCAGGCGCAGCAGCGTCGCCTCGCCGCCGAAACGCTCCAGCACGGCGAAAGTCGTCTTGGCCTCTTTGGCGGCGAGAGGGCTGACGGCGAAGAGCTTCGGGTTGCGGCTCGAGCGGCCGATGGGGGCCTCTATCGTCCCCTCCTCGAGCGGGAGAGAACCCGCGGCCAACGCGACGTACGTCCGGCCGGTGGTCCTCCGCGAAAACTGTTTAACCAGGCTTTTGTGCGCGAGCTCGGAGCGGGCCACGACCAACACGCCCGAGGTGCCCTTGTCCAGACGGTGGACTATCCCCGGGCGGGCGGGGCCGCCGACGGGCGCCAGCGCGCCGACGCGATGCAACAGCGCGTTCACGAGCGTTCCCGAGTACACCCTCCCCGCGGGATGGGTGAGCATCCCGGCCGGTTTCTCGACGACGACGACGTCCTGGTCCTCGTAATAAACGGTGAGGGGAATATCCTCCGGCTCGACCGGCGGCCCGGAGGGAGGGCCTATCGCCGCGTCGACCACGTCGCCTTCCCTAAGGCGGTACGAGGGCTTCGCCGCGGCGCCGTTTACGGCGACTTCCCCGGCGGCGATGAAACCCTTCAGGCGCGACCGCGAGTACTCCCCGAGCATTACCCCCAGGAAGGCATCCAACCGTTGCCCCGCGTTCTCGCCGTCGACGACGAGGCGGACCTCCTTGCGCTCTCCTTCTTTCATCACGTCTCAGGCCCCTCGGAAGAACCCGCTCCGGGAATTATAGTATCCCGCCCCGTACGCGGCAACCTTTTCATCGGGCCCGCGCGAACCGATTACGAAATCGATTAACGTTTATATTGGAACGCGGCGCGAGGCTGAGTTATAATGACGGCGTCACGCAGCGCGTAAAAGGGGAGATGACTAATGTGGCGCGAAATCCTAATAAGTGCGTTTCTGGTCGCGACGGCGAGCACCGTCGCCGGCGGCAAAGAGGCCGAAACGGCGAAACCGTGGGTAAAGATTAAGCCGGACGTTTTACCCGCCGGGGCCGTCATTCCTAAAATCACTTTCGAAGTTATCATGCCGGTGGACGCGCCGGCGGGTTCGGCGGTCGTAATCGAAATCCCTTTCCACTTCGGCCTCCCGCAGACCGACGACCCCAACGGCGAAAACTACCTGAGCGGGAAACCGCCGCGCGGGGCGGAGCTCGGTTTCTCGGCCGAAATCGAGAGTGCCCGCGGTTACGTCATCCGGGCGACCGTGAAAAAAGGTATATTGAAGCGCGGTGCGAAATTCAAGCTGTTCTTAACGCGCGAGCATACCCACCCCTTCAACCAGGACGAGAAGGCCTTCGCGACGTACGTGAAGGGGCCGGGCGGCGACGGCGGACGGCCTACCATCGCCGAGGGCCGGGCGACGGTGGTACGCATCCCGGCCGGGCCGGCGGCCCAATTCCGCGTCGTGGCACCGACCTGCGTTACGGCCGGTGAACCGTTCGCGGTCAAGGTCGCGGTCTTGGACCAAAACAACAATCCCGCGGGCGAACCTTGGAAGGGGGACGTCACCCTCTCGGGCGAGGGGGTAACGGGGCCCGCGGCGGCCTCGATTAAAAAGCAAAACGGAAACTACCTCGAGCTCGACGGATTCTCCGTAACCGCGCCGGGGGTATATCGCGTCGACGTTCGCGGCGGCGGCCTCGCCGGCCGGAGCAACCCGGTAGTCTGCCGCCCGAGCTGGGAGCGGCGCATATTCTGGGGCGACGTACACGGCCACTCGGCTTTCTCGGACGGCATGCGGCAGCCGGACGAATACTTCGATTACGGCCGGTACGTCGCGTTGTTGGACGTAACGGTCCTGACCGACCACGCCGAAAACCTGTACGGCGGCGAATGGGGCAAACTAGTCTCGATAACCAACGCCAAGAACGACCCGCCGGCCTTCGTGACGCTCCTGGGATACGAGTGGACCAGCGACGCCTGGTCCGGCGGGTACGGCCACCGGTGCGTATATTTGCGCGGCAAAGGCGGCTCGTTCTATCGCGCGTACGACGACCCCACGGATACGCCGGAAGAGTTGTGGGCGAAGTATCGGCCCGGCGAAGTAATTACGATAGCGCACCACACGCTCGGCGGCTTCAGGTGGGACCACGTCGACCCGGCGTACTCCCGTTGCGTCGAAATCGTGTCGCACTGGGGCGTTTCGGAGTACGAGGGCAACCCGTTTTGGAAAGGCCGCATGTGGCGGGGCGGCGGCGTGGTGGACGCGCTGAATTCGTATCATCTATTGGGGTTCGTGGGCGGCGGCGACAACCACAACGGCGCGCCCGGGCAAAACCGCGGCCCGAGTCGTATGCGGCAGATGTGGTACATCGGCGGGATCACCGCGTTTCTGGCCCAAGAAAATACGCGACAGGCGATCTTCGACGCGCTGTACGACCGGCGGGTTTACGCGACCTCCGGCAACCGGGACTTCGTCGACCTCGCCGTCGACGGCGCCGGTATGGCGAGCATTACCCCGGTCAAGGAGCGGCCGCTGGTCGAAGGGGAGGTCGCGACCGAGGGCGTTATAAAATCGCTCGAAGTTGTCCGCGGCGGCGAAACGGCGTATACGGTACCGGACGCCGCGGGCCGCAGCTACGTCCCGTTCTCCTGGCGCGACGACGGGTACGACGGCGCGCCGAGCTACTATTACCTGCGCGTCATTTCCGAAGACGACCACACAGCGTTCGCGACGCCGGTATGGGTCGCGGGCGGCGAGTGGCTGTCGATAGACGCGGCGCAGGGCCGCGAACTCGGGCCGGGGGAAAAACTTACGTTCCCGCCTCCGAACAACCGCGATTTCGAAAACTACGCCGTTCGCCTAAAAGCGACCGCGGCCGGCCCCGGGGAAGTCAAAATAATCGCGGGTGGGGAGGCCGTCGCGACCGCCGAAACGGCGGCGGGCGAACAAAACATAACCCTTAACTTCAAGGTGCCGCCGCAGAAGTGGGACGTCCGCCTCGCGTACGAAGGCGCCGCGCCGTTAAACGTAACCGAAGCGTGCGTCTTCCCGTATCCCTGGCGCGAGCCGCGGTGGGTAGGCCGCTGGTGGACGTTCGAGGCCGAGGATACGAAAAAGACGTTTATGGGTAACCAGGTCGAGGACGCCGTCGCCTCGGGCGGTTCCGCGCTGCGCGTTTCGCCGGCCGACAACTTATACGAGAAGACGGTCCTGTGGGGCCCGTACGAGGAGCTGGAGCGCGGCGAATACCGGGCGTACTTTTACCTTCGCGCCGACGGCGCCGCCGCGTCGTCCTCGCCGGCCGCGGAGATAAGCGTGGCCATCGCCCCCGCCGGCACGCGGGAAACCCCGGAGCCGACGACGGCCAAAGTGCTCAGCGTATCCTCGCTCGCGAGCGGCCAGGACTATAAAAAATTCGCGCTGGATTTCGAACTGCTCGAAAAGTCGGTCTGCGAATTCAAAGTGAAGTATATCGGTAACGCGATAATATACGTGGACAAAGTGGAGGCCCAACAAGTCGCGTACGAATAACGAGGCCGCGGGGCCCGACCCAAAGCGAAGTCGCGGCCGACGGCCGGAAACCTTTTGACAAAGACGGCACGTTAAGTTAATTAATTAAACGAACGCTGGGTCCGGTTTCTTTCCAACGGAAACGGGGCCTACAAAAAGGAGGTATCCCGTAATGGCGAAAGACCCCGTATGCGGTATGGACGTCGACGAGGCGACCCCGCCGGCGACGACGGAATACAAGGGTCAGACGTACTATTTCTGCGCGCCGGGCTGCAAAGTGGCCTTCGAGGCCGACCCGGAGAAGTACCTGGGCGGCGAGGAGAAAAAAAGCGGCTGCTGCGGCGGCTAGGGAGTCACTCTCGGCGAAATAAGGCCGGCCTTGGTTCAAGGCCGGCTTTTTCTTGTGACGAATAAACCTCGCCCGCAACCTACTTTTAATAGAACAACCGGATACTACTCGAGCGGGCCCTTACGCTCGACGCACGTGATGCCGAAACGCTCGAGCTCGGCCAGGACCGGCTCGTAGATTTCGGGCAGCACCGGGATTTGAACGCCCGCCAGCGCAATCTTCCCCTCGAGAATCAGGCGCGCCGCTATCGCCGCGGGGAGGCTCACCGTGCGCGCCATCGCCGAGTCGCCGCCCGGTACGCCGAAGTCGACCAGCGTCGACGTGACGCGCTCGCCGCGGCCGCCGTAGCCGACGTCGAACTCGTGGTGCAGCACGATCATGTCGCGCTCGCTTTCGCCGTAGGGACACTTTTCGGCCAGCCGCTCGGCGAGGACGTCCATCGGCGCGGCCTCGGCCTGCGGAACGGGCTCGTCCGAAAAGAAGCCCAGCCACTCTAGCCGGCCCACAACCGGCGAATCCTCCGCCACGCCGGCCCGGGCCGCGAACGCGCTCTCGGCGTCCGCGGCGTCGACGCCCAACGCCCGCGCCGAGAACCCGCGGTACGTCAACCCCTCGCAGTTTAGCGGCGCGTCGTCGAGGAAGCCGAGCCGCGAAAGAGCGAGCCACGTCTCGCACCACCCGGCGTTTCGCAGCGTCCCCCGGAACATCGTCTCGACGTACTTCAAGCCGTAGGTCTCTACGTACGGCAGCGAGTCGCGGTTGGGATAGCACTCGAACTCGCCGGCGCCCGGGACGTCGACGGCGCGGCAATCGGCGAAAAGCTCGTCGCCCGGGACGTTCACCTCGCGGCCGCGCTCGAGGTATCGCGCCGCGTTGCGCGACGCCAGAATGACCGCCCGCGGGCTCCAGGAGAACTTGTATCCCCAGGGATTGGTGTCGGCCTCGGGCGCGGGAAGGCCGCCGCAATAAGACTTAAAGGAAACGACGCGGCCTCCTTCGCGCTGCGCGGCGTGTATTACCTTCATCGCCGACATATGGTCGATGCCCGGGTCGAGGCCGATCTCGTTCAGCAGCAAGACGCCGGCCTCGCGCGCGCGGTCGTCGAGGGCGCGCATCTCGTCGCTCACGTACGACGTCGTAACGAGCGGCTTGCCGTGGGCCAGGCAGCGCTCGGCTATCGCGACGTGATAAATATACGGAACCAGGCTGATGACCAGGTCCGCGGCGGCGACGTCGGCGTCGAGTTTTTTCTCGTCTTGTACGTTCAGCGGCTGCGCGAGGCCGCGCTCGCGTCCCGCCACCAGCGCCTCGGCCTTGGCCACCGTGCGGCTCGCCACCGTAACGCGGAAATCCGGCCGCGCCAGCAGGTAGTCGACCAGCGGCTTCGCCACCATCCCCGCGCCCAATACTAATACGTCTTTCGGCATAATCCCGGCCTTTACTTTATATACTCCTCGATATACTTGTAAGGCGGCGTGAACTCGCCGCGGTAGAGGATGGTCGCGGCCCTTATGGGCCCGGGCAGCTCGACGGCGTCGAAGGAGCCCCGCCAGGCCGCCCGGGCGATGGGTGCCACGTACGGCTCGAGCCGCTCGCCGAAATACGCCGACGAGTCCCGCGGCAACTCCGCCGGCAGGTTGGCCACCGCGAGTATGACCGGGCCGTTCCCGGCGACGCCGTCCACCGCCTCGCCCCGGTCGACGTCGTAGACGTAAACCGGCGACGCGGAGTCCACCTGTTTGACGGTCGCCTCGATGCCTCCCTCCACGTCGCAACTTATGTCGCCAACGACGCGCAACCGCGGTTGGGAGCCGCCGTAGAGCGACGCCAGGTCGGCCTTCGTTACGAAACGGGGATACCGCGCCTCCCAATAGATGCAGTTGACGAGGACGGTGACGTGCGGCAGGTACGCCGCCAGAACCGGCCTGTACTTTTCGGGGTGGTCGTAATAATCCTGGAGGTCGAAAGCGGCGCCCGGCTCTTTCGCCTCGACCATGTCCTCCTCTTTGAAAACGACCTTATAAACCACTTTGTCCGACGGCTCGGCTCGCGACGCTATCGCCGCCACGTCGCCCGGCGCTATCTCCTCGTGCGGGAGGATGTCCAATATCTCCTGGGCGCCGCGCGAGACGTTGCCGTAGCCGGCGAAGGCCACGGTCAACGGCGCCAGGCCGGCGCCGACGCCCTCGGCCGCGACGCGCTCGCCCACTCCCGCCACCGCCGCCCGCGCGGCCGCCAGGTCCTCGTATTCCCACGCGGCCTTGAGCGCCGCAAACGGCGTCTCCCGCCCCTCCCAGGCGAGCCGGCGGCCCAGCGCCCACAGCGTATCGATCATACCGGCCAGGCCCGCGTACCGGCCGAAGAAGACCAGCCGCCGCCCCTCGTCGTCGACGACGCGCTCGTAATCCACCAACGAGCACCGCCGCTCGACGAGCCGCCGCAGCATCGGCATGTTGGCGGGTTGCCCCTTTATTACGTGCGAGAAAAAGACGTACGTTTTATCGGCGAGTATAAGGTCGGGCGGAATCTCCTTCACGGCGAATATGACGTCGCCCGGACCCAGGTCGTCGGCGACCGTCGCGCCGGCGCGGGCGTAGGCGTCGTCGTCGAATACGCGTACGTCGGAGGGTTGGACTATGACCGACAAGCCCTCGTCCGCGACGAGGCGCGCCACTTCCCGCGGCGTCAGCGGCGCGCGCCGCTCCCACGGGTTGACGTCTTCCCGGCGTATGCCTATGGTGGGTTGGTTCATTTCCGCGCGAAAAAAACAGTGTACCGCTCAAAAAGCGACGCGACGGCAGGCGGGTGAAATACCTCTCGTGCGGCGCGAAAGATACCACACCGCCGCCGATAAATCAACCCCGCGGCTTGAGGCCGCGGGGCTGGTTTTACGAGCGGGCGGGGGCGGAGTTTAGTGGTATCTCGTCTCGGTGGCTGCGGCGCCTGCGGCCTTCATCACCGCGGCGTCGGGGCTGTCCTCATCGTCCGCCTGTTCTTCCAACTCCTCCATGTCGTTGGCGCTGTCGAGGAGGGCCTGGCTCTGGCCCGAGGCCGCGCGGTCGCGGCTCAGCTCCTTCTGTTTCTTCAAAAGTTCCTGGGCCTCGCCCCGCCGGCCTTCGGCGACCAGCCGCTGGGCCTTGTCCATCGCCGCGGCGTTCTCCATCAGGTACGCGGTATTGACCACTTCCGGAACCTCGTTGGCGGCCACCACCTCGACCTCCGGCACGAAGTGCATCGCGAGGCGGGTGGGGGGCGACGTTACGGCCTTCTTAACGAATTGGTCGTCGTAGCGGACGGCCACGGTACCGAGGGACACGGTCTTCTCCTCGTTTACCGCCGGCAGCTCGAGCTCCACGAAGACGGTGTACTCCTGGCTCGAGGCGATGTCGCCCACCGGGATCTCGTAGCGGCCGCCGCCCAGGTCGCGATACTGGTAGCCGTGGACCTTGGCCACGCGGACGCCGGGCTCCAGCGCCAGGTCTACGGCGATGCCGCTCGCCGCGACGTTGACGATGCCCGAGAGCTCGCGGGCGAAGATAGTAGGCACCGCGCTCGGCTTGTCGATGTAGTAGTAGTTGCCGGCGCCGCCGGTGGCGATGAGCGTCAACAGCTGGTCGTCGTAATCGGCGCCCACGCCCATGGCGGTGGTGTACACGTCCTTCTTCTCCCAGTCGCGGGCGATGGAGGCCAGCTTCTCGAGGTCCGTTATGCCCTCGTTGGCCAGGCCGTCGGAGAGCAGGATGACGCGGTTGAGGTAGTTCTTCTTCTTGCCCTTCTTGGCCTGGGCGTAGCCTTCCTCCAGGCCGGCCGAGAGGTTGGTATTGGTACCGGCAAAGAGCTCGTCTATTTTAGACTTCAGGAGCATCTTGTTCTCGACGCGGGTATTCTTCTCGACCACCTTAACGTCGGAGTCGAAAGCGACGATGCTGATGCGGTCCTGCGGGCCGAGGTTGTCGACGACGTACCGGGCCGCTTCCTTGACGTACTCCAGCTTGCCCGCGCTCCTCATCGAGCCCGAGCGGTCGATGACCAGGCAGAGGTTCAGCGGCGGCCGGTCCTTGGTGACGGCGGCCGGGACCTCGCCGGCGCGGAATTTAAGCTCGAGGTAGGCCGTGGCGGCGGTACCCACCAGGCCGTACTCGTTCCCCAGGATGGGCCAGAAGGTGAGCGCGTCGCTGGAGTGCGCCGGGTCGAAGGAACCGTGCAGCGGGTCGTACGAGTTCAAGACTATGGCCTCGCCGGTCAGGTCCGATATGACGGCCATAGCGAGCGTATCCACCATCTGCAGCGCCTCGTGCTCGCCGGCGCCCTCCACCTTCGCGGCCGCTACGACCTCGGCGGTCGCGACGTCGATGACGTGGGCGTCGAGGCGGAGCGCGTTCGAGACCGCGGCGATGGAGCCCGCGACGATGAGGTCCGCCCCCAGGAGCTTACCGACCTTCTGCGCGTTCGCCGGGTCGACCAGCGCGGACCGCTCCAGCTTGAGCTCCGCCAACACGTCGTCGAGGTTGTCGCGCGTCACGACCTTGAGGCTCTGCGACTGCTTGAGGTCCGTTACCAGCATCTTGGCCAGCGCGAGCTCGAGGTAGTCGAGCTTGGTCGAACTCGAGGTGTTGACGAACGGGAGGACCGCGATCGCGGCGTCTTTGTAGTCGGCCTCGCCGCCCCCGGCCGGTAACGCGACGCTCATCGGCGCCAAGTCGGCCGCGGCGAGGGATACGTCGACCGCCGAAGCCGCCGCGCCGCAAGCCGTAATTACCAGGAATATTAATACCTTTTTCATATGCCGCTCCTCTTAATTATGGCGTTGATATCCGTTCCGAAAAAGTTACCGAGGTTAATAAGGCCGTCTTTGCCTATATGACCGCGGCGGCCCGGGAATAGTTTAACCTGCAATAAAAGCGAGCGTTAAACCGTTAGCCCCGCCGGAGGGTCGTAAACGTAAAGACGGCACCACTTACACCGGAGGCCGATATGCATTTCAAGGCAACTTTATTCGTTATTATATTGCTGCTCGCCGGCTGGGGACGGGCGGCCGTCCTGGAGGAAGTCGCCGCGGCCGCGGCGACCGCGGCCGAGGAAATGGTCGCCGGCGTCGAGGAAGACGAGGGCGGCGTCGCCGTGACCAACTGGACCGACGGGTATATAGAAGTTACCGCCGTCGGCGCGGCCAACCTCGCGCTGGCGCAGAGCAAGGCCCACGCGCTGAGCCAGGCCGAGGAGACGGCCCGCGCCCTCGCCTACCGCAAACTCGCCGAGCGGATATACGGCGTCCAGGTTAACTCCCGGACGACGGTCAGCGGCGCGGTCGCGACGAGCGACGCGCTGACGACGCAGACGCGGGGCCTGGTCCGCGACGCCCACGAGGTCAAAGTTTCCCACGAGATGTTGGACGACGGCTCCATACTGTGCGCCGTAACGCTCTCGGTGCCGATGACTACGGCGCGCGGCCTTGCCGCATTAGCGGCGGAGGTCCCGGCGGCGAACGCCGGCGCGCCGGCCTATAAACCCGGAACCGTCCCCACGTCGGTCGGCGACTACACCGGCGTCGTCATAGACGCCACCGGCCTCCCGGCCGACCCGGCGCTCGCCCCCACCCTTCTAACCGAAGACGGCTTCGTCGTCTACGGCGCCGAGACCCTCGGGCCGGCGCGCGTGTCCGCGCTGGGGGTGGCGTCGTACGTGAAGACGCTCGAGCAGGCGCAGGAGAAGGGCGCCGGCGCCCAGCCGCTGGTTATAAAAGCCCTCAAGGCCGTGGGCGAATACGCCTGCGACCTGGTCCTGCCCTCTCAAATCGTCGACATCCTGTTCCAGCTCGACGCGCAAGCGGACGTTCTCAAGGGCGGCCGGCTGGTCATCATGACGCGGGGGCTCGAGTGATGCGCGCGCGGGCGGGCGTGCTGCTGGCGGCGTTGCTGGCCGCGGCCGCGGCCTACGGCGTCGTCGTCGTGGGGCGCGCGCCGGCCACCGGCGACGCGGCGGCGGACCGCGAGGCCGCTCGAGCCAACGCGCGGCGCCGCGCGGTGGAGGAAGCGGTAGGCGTCATCGTCGACGCCACGGTCCGGCTGGAGAATCAACTGCTCATCGAGGACGAGGTTTACACGAAATCGAAGGGGCTCGTCACGAACGAGGTCGTCACCGGCGAGCGCGAGGTGGACGGCTTCTACGAGGTGACGCTGAGCTGCGACGTCGAGGACCTGGGCCTGGCGGCCGAGCTCGACCGCCTTAAGAACGCCGTCGTCGTGAGCGTCATCGTCAAGGACGCGGCGCCGGCCGAGAGCCGCCTCGTCGAGGGGATAATACGCGAGCGGTTGGTGGCCGCCGGGTACGCCTGCCTGGACGCGGCTTACCTGGGCGGCGCCGAAGGCCAAAAGGACTTCGCCGACGCCGATACGCTGCCGCGCGGCGAGCTCCAGACGATGGGCCGCAGGTACCTGGCGCAGGTGATACTGTACGGCGAGGTATCCACGGCGGACGCCGGCGTCGTCGGGGACGAGCTGCCGTACGTCGGCGAGAACCCCTTCGCCGGCCTGCGCATCGCCCACGCGGCGGGCAACGCCCGGGCGGTCGATACCTCGTCGGGCCAGATCCTGGCGGAGCGGCAGGCGCGCCCGGCTGAGTTCCGGGGGTTCGGCGAGGACGAGGAGGCCGCGGCCGCGGACGCCCTGGTCCGCCTGGCCTCGAGCTACGCCGCCTACTTCGACGAGGCGCTCGCGGCCCTCAAATAAGAACGCGCATCGGAGGATACCCTCCTTTAGTCACGGCCGGCTCGAGCCGGCCGTCTTTTTACTTAATAACGCGCGCGTTTTTTGGTAATATACCAACGCATGATCCCCATCAAAGACAGCCCCCGGGCGCAGCGGTTCCCGTTCGTCAACATCGCCATTATACTGGCCAACGCCCTCGTCTTCTACGTCGAGCTGACGATGGGCCCCGGGCGGCTGGAGGGGTTTATAAATCACTACGGCCTGGTCCCGACGCGGCTGATGGCGGTGGACTTCTCGGCGCCGGCGTCCGTCGTCGCCGGCGTGATACCGCTGGTCACGTCGACGTTCATCCACGCCGGGTGGATCCACATAATCGGCAACCTGCTCTTCCTGTGGATATTCGGCGACAACGTCGAGGACCGGCTGGGCCATCTCGGCTACGCCCTGTTCTACGTATTGTGCGGCGTGGGCGCGGGGCTGGCCCACGCGTTCCTGACGACGGCGATATCGGGCGGGTCCGCGGTTCCGACCATCGGCGCCTCGGGCGCCATCGCCGGCGTGATGGGGGCCTACTTAGTGCTCTACCCCAGAGCGAAGGTCCTCACGTTGATACCGGTCATCTTCTACGCCTGGTTCATAGAGGTGCCGGCGTGGATCTACCTCGGCATCTGGGTATTGATTCAATTGTTCACCGGCGTACTCGACTTGGCGGGCGCGACCAGCGGCGGCGTCGCCTGGTGGGCGCACTTGGGCGGCTTCGTCGCCGGCGTGGTATTGATTTGCATCTTCCCGAAGTGCCGGCGCCATCGCTACCAGACGGCGCCCTAACGCGACGAAAGAAAACGCCGCCCGGCGGAGGGCGATATGAAATTTCTCGACCTATTTTGGATATTCATAGTAATAGCGCTCGTGCTGCCGGTACTGCAGCGGAAGTTTATGGAGAGCCGGCGGCTGGGCGCGATGCGCGCCATCGAGCGGCGCCGCAAGAGCCGCGTAATTGCGATGGTCCACCGCCAGGAGACGATGAGCCTGCTGGGCTTCCCCATCATGCGCTTCATAGACATAAACGACGCCGAAGAGGTCATGCGCGCGGTGCGCCTCACCGACGACGACGTGCCCATCGACTTCATCATCCACACGCCGGGGGGTCTGGTCCTGCCCACGGACCAGATCGCGTCGGCGCTCCTCGGCCACCCGGCCAAGGTCACCGTCTTCGTGCCGCACTACGCCATGTCCGGCGGGACCCTCATCGCGCTGGCCGCGGACGAAATAGTGATGGCGCCCAACGCCGTCCTGGGCCCCATCGACCCGCAGATCGGCGGCTTGCCCGCGGCCTCGATAATCAAAGTCACCGAGCTCAAGCGCCCGGGCCAAACGGACGACCAGACCCTCATCATGGCCGACGTCGCGAGGAAAGCGCTCGAGCAGCTGCGCCAGCGCGTTAAAAACATACTCCTGCGCCATATGGAAGTCCACGCCGCCGACGAGTTGGCGGTTAAGCTCACCAAGGGGACGTGGACCCACGACTACGCCATCACGTTCGACGAGGCACGGGAGCTGGGGTTCGCGGTGTCGGACGAGATGCCGACCGAGATATATCAGTTCATGTCGTACTTCCCGCAGGCCAAGCGCTCCCAGCCGTCGGTGCAGTACGTCCCGGTGCCCTATCGCCGCGAGGCGCCGGCGGAAGGGGAGAAGGGCGGGAAGGGCGACTAACCTAACCTTATTTATGCCGAAAAAAAGCCGCCCCCGAGGGCGGCTTAATAACATGAAGTTCACGTTAAATTAAAATAAGGTGTAGGTCGCGCCGGCCGTTAGTTCAAAATAAGCATCGTTCCAATTCTTATTAACCGGTACTTCTCTCTTTATCGTAACACCCCCGACAGTCTCCTCCATCGTCCCTTCGTGGGTGCCTTTATTGAATATGTAGTTGAAACGAGGCCCCACGCTAAAACTAAATTTGCCTAATTCGTAGGCTACCGCCCCCCGCAGTAAATTCCGGCGCCGTCTATACTTACCTCAACGGGGTAAGCCCAACCCCCCAAACCGTCTTCTTCGACCGTACTTACTACTCGAGTATCGATAAAATAATACCCGGCCCCGCCGCTACCGTATAACGCGATTTTCCACAAGTTAACTTTAAAATTCGCGCCCCCGGTAACCGTTACGGCTTTTGTGTCCTCCACCCAATAATAATCTTTTTTAGAAGGGGGATATCCGAAGTGGTAGCCGGTCCCGATTTCCAAACTGTAACGATTATTCACATTTAAGAGCACCTTACCTGAAATTTGGCCGCTCTCCCGTAACGCAAACCCCTCTTCCGCGGCCATACCCCCCGTCGGCACCGCGTAACCGCCGAAGACGCCTACCGCCAACCCCATCCCGTACGTCGCGCCGGCGTAAAATAGGCCGACGGCGAGAAAAGCCCATATGAAGTATTTCCTAAGCATAATACTTCCCCCTTTCTTTAGTATTCTAAAGAAAATTTATACTTTGTCAAGTATTATTTTTTATAAACAACCAAATTTGTCATAATAAAAACATATCAAAGCTATCCGTTCCAATATCGCCGTTGCGGCCGGCGCCGCCGCTGTGTTATATTCCCGTCAATAACCGGAATTATTAAAATGGAAAAACGGGAACGGGTTAAAAACCGGCTGAGCTCCGTATTAAAGGCCGCGCGCGGCGCGGGCCCCCGTTTCGACTGGGTTCTAAGCGTCGGCCTCGGCCTGGCGGCCTTCGCGCTGTACCTGGCCGCGCGGAACGTCTTCTACAGCTACGACGCGCTGGGCTACGCCGAGGCGGTCGAAAGCGCGCCGTTCGCGCAGTTGCTGCATCCCCACCACGTTTTATACGACCCGTTGTGCCGGGCGGCCTTGGCGTGCGTCCGGCATTTGGGCTTCGCAGGGCGGCCGTTGGGCCCCATGCATTTCGTATCCGCGGCGGCCGGGGGCCTGGGCGCGGCTTCGCTGTATATGTTATCCCGAACGTTGGGCGCCGGCCGGGCGGCCGCACTCCTCGCGGGCGCCGCCCTCGCGACCGCGGCCTGCTATTGGAGGGACGCCGCGAGCGTCGGCGTATACGTCCCCGCGGCGGCGGCGGCCCTCGCGGCCCTCTACGTCGCCGCGAAGGTCCCTGCCGGAGGCGCGAAAACCGCGGCTCTCGGCGGCGGCGTCCTCGCCGTTGCCGCGCTCTGCCACCAAATAAATTTCCTCCTCCTCCCCGCGGCGATAATATACGTACTGACGGCGGGAACGGCGAGAGGTAAAAAAACGGTCGTCCTCTTGACCGCGTACGTCGCCGTCGTCGCGCTGGCCTACGTCGCCGCCCCCGCGGCCGTCATACGCTTTAAGACGCCCGGCTCCTACCTGGATTGGTTCTTCTTCTACGCCCGCATGAACCGGTGGGGCGGCCTTTCGCCGCGCAACGCCCTCGGCGCCGCCGACGGCCTGGCGCGGGTTTTTTACGTAAACACTTTTTGGGACAATTTCGCGGCGCCCTTCGCGAAGGGGAACGCGCGTCACCTCCGCGTGGCGCTGCCCCTTTGGCTCGCTGTGTTTGTCTGCGGCACGAACCTAACGTTATGGTTCGTGCGCGGCCCCGCGCGCCGCGGCCTCCTCCTGCTCGGCGTCACGTTCCTTACGTACGCGGCCTTCATATCCTGGTGGCTGCCGAATCACGTAGAATACTGGTTGGTCCCGGCGGCTTGCCTCCTGGCCGCGGTCGCCGTCGCCGTGTCGGCGCGGCGGCGGTGGTACCTCGTTTCGCTGGTCGCGCTCGCGCTGGCCTGGCTCGGAGTGACCAACGTCAACTGGCGCGACGGGATAAAGCCCCAAACGCGGCTCGAGGCGAACGCGGACTACCGCGCCGGCCTCGCCCTCGGCGGCACCATTCCCGAAGACGCCTTGGCCTTTCTCTCCAATTCGCCGGCGATAACGCACGCGCGGTACTTCGGCGGCCTTAGGCGGGCGCAGTCGCCGAACTGGGTCGTAAACCGATGGCGGGGCGACGGCGAACGGGCCGCCCGGGTCATCGAGGAGATGGTGCGCGGCGAGTTGAAACGGGGCCGCCCGGTTTACTTCGGGGGCGACGCTTTCCACGATTTGGGCGGCCCGCCGGTACGCGACCTGGGCGAGCGTCTCCTGGCTAGAGGGCGCCCCGTCGGCTCGTACGCGGGCGCGGGCGCCGGCGAAACGGTATACGTCCTGATGCCCGCCGACGCAGATTTTTAATCGACATCCGGTTTGGCGCGCGCCGGAGCGGCCGAGCCGGCGCGCTTTTTACATCGCCGTTGCGGCCGCGCGCTCTGTTATGCTATATTCCGGCGAGGTATTAAATTATGGAGAAAAAAATCGCCCTCGCGATACTCATAGCTGCGCTTGCCGCGGCCGCGGCCCACGCGAAAATCGTAACGTGGTTCGGCCAGGACGTCTCGGTGCGCGACAAGCTTCGCGTCATAATAGGCGAAGCGGAGAACGACGTCGTCGTCGCGATGGACCGCTTCACCGACTACAACCTGGCCGACGCGCTCATCTTCGCCGCCCAGCGGGGACGCCGCGTCCGCGTCATCATCGACGGCGACAAGAGAAACCTGCTCACGGGTAAAGCCCTCGGCGACCACCTCAAAGGCGGCGGCGTAGAGGTCATGTACGACCGCAGCCAATCCAACCTCTACGACCGCTTCCTGGTGCTGGACGAGCGCTTCGTCATCGTCGGCTCCTACCCCTTCATCGAGGACGCGCCGTCGTCGCCGATGACGGACCTCGTCGTAATAGACGACGCCGACCTCGCGAAGCAGTACCTGGAATTTTTCGATTTCATTTGGAACCTCACGAAGTAAGGCCGCCGGCAGGACGGGAGCGAATATGACCGCCAAGAAGGACGAGCCGCTCAACATCGTCGTCGCGCTCTCGCACGACGCCGACCCCTACAGCGCGCTGCGCGACGCCCTCGCCGCCACCGACATCCCGGCCGACAGATACCAGCTGGCGCGTTCGCTGGGCAAGAAAGATTTCGAGGACAAGATCGGCGACGTCGACGTCGCGATCGTGTGGCACTTCGCGCCCGAGCTGTTACGCAAGGCCAAGCGGCTCAAATGGGTTCACTTCGCGATGGCGGGCGTGGACGACGCGCTCCACCCGGCGCTGGTGGAGAGCCCGGTTTTGGTGACGTCGTCGGTAAGCGTCCACGCCCAACCGGTGGCGGAACACGCCTTCGCGATGATACTCGCCTTCGCCCGGGGCTTGGTTATCGCTTCGGCCAACCAGCACGAGCGGCGCTGGGCGCGGCGGGAAGTCGTCTACAGCATACACGAGTTGCACGACATGACGCTGGGCGTCGTCGGCCTGGGGCACATAGGGCGCGCCGTCGCGGGCCTGGGCAAGGCCTTCGGCATGCACGTCCTCGGCGTAAGCCGGCACGGCGCCCCCGTCGAGAACGTCGACGAGGTCTACCCGCCCGACGGCCTCGCCAAGCTCCTCACCCGCGCCGACTTCGTCGTGCTGTGCGTGCCCCTCACCGCCGAGACGCGGGGCATAATAGGCGTCGACGAGTTCCGCCTGATGAAAGAGACGGCGTACCTCATCAACGTGGGGCGCGGGCCGCTGGTGCGGGAGGATATGCTGCTCGAGGCGCTGCGTCACCGGTGGATCGCCGGCGCCGGCCTGGACGTCTTCGAGAAAGAGCCGCTCCTCCCCGACCACCCGCTCTACAACCTGGACAACGTCATCATCTCGCCCCACGTCGCCGGCGTAACGCCCCACTACTGGGAACGGATGGCGAAGCTCTTCGTCGACAACTTCCAAAAGTTCCTGGCCGGCGAAGAGCCGCCCACCAAAGTAGACAAGGAGCGGGGGTACTGACGGCCGGAAAGGCGGACGTGGGGGTTCGGTTAAAAAAGATCTGCGGGCCGTTGGCGGCGGTGGCGATGCTGTCGGCCCCCGGGCGGGCCGCGAGTTGGCCCCCGGCACCGGTGCCCACGCTCGAGGAAGCGGTAGCCCAAGCGCCCAACATCGTGCGGGTCAAGGTGGTCGAGGTCCCGGCGGAGGGGCCGGTCCGCGCCGAGGTCCGCGAGGTCTACTGGGGCGACTTCGAAAACGAGGGATGGCTCGAGCCGACGTACGCCGTCCCGGACGAGGAGGGCGAGGGAGGGCACGACGTCGCCTTCGAGTTCAAGGTCGGCGAGCAGTACGTTGTCTTCGGCCGGCGCGACTTCGGCGGCCTGTACAGGCCGTTCCTCTTCTGGAATACGCGCTGGGGCGTCGCGGACGTGGTGGAGGATGAGCTCGAGCTGGCGCGCTTCGCCGAGGGGCCCCGGCGCATCCCGCTGGCCGAGTTCCGCGAGCTGGTGCGCGAGATCAAGTGGGGGATGTGAGATCGCTACGTGAAAATAACTTACGATACAGAGGCCGACGCGATGTA
>DATKVX010000005.1 GCA_035529855.1 bacterium | reverse complement strand
CCCGCGCCCACCGTCCCCGGCTGGAAGTCCGGCCCGAAGCCCGAGGCGAAGAGGCCCTGCCCCTCCACCCCCAGCGAGATGAAGTTCCCCGCGACCATCCCGCCGACGCACGCGACGACGACGAGGATTAACCCCAACGCGAACGTCCGCGGCCTGCGGGGCCGGACGTCCAACACGTCCGGGTAGAGCAGGCCGAGCGCCCGCACGCGCTTGTCGAGCGCCTTCAGCAGCAGCGGCCCGAGTATCGCCGGATAAATGATGTCGTTGGCGACGATGACGTTGCCCAGCGCGGCGAAGGGCGCAATCCCGAGGAGGTCGCCGCCCCAGCCGATGAAGAGGCCGCAGGCTGCCGCGGCCAGGACCACCGTCGCCTCGATTAATATCAACCCCCGCCACGACGCGAGGTATTCGCGTTCGGTAGCCCTGATGAGGCGGTACGGGATATACGCCAGCAGGAAGTTGCCGCCCAGGCCGAAGATGCTGCCCCAGCCGAGGGTCCCGAAGAAGTCGCCCAGCAGGTTGCCCAGCCCCGCGCCGACGGCGCCGGCGGGGCCGAAGAGCAGCCCCGCGACGAGGGGGATGGCCGCGGCGGGCCGCATCTCGGTCAGGCCCGGGATGAGGACCAGCGGCTTGAACGGGATGAGCAGCGCGGCGTAGAGGGCCGCGGTGGCCGCGGCCAGCACGACCATCCGCGTATTCCCCCACATCCTGAACAGCTCGCGCACGTCGCTACCTCGTCAGCTCGTAGATGCGTAGTAAGACCGGGGTATCCTTCAGGTCGTTGAGCGGCTCGACCTCGACGAAATATCTCCCGGCGAAGGGCACGTCGTCGAAGATCACGGCCTTGCCGTCGTCACCCAGCTCCGCCAGCGCGAAGCGGACGTCCGCCGGCGGCGTTACGACCCGGGCGTACGCCTCGTACGGGTTCACGACGTTGGCCTCCAGGCAGTCTCCCCCGCACGATATGACGTACGTCGTCCCCTGCACCGGCTTTATGTCGTACGTGCCCTTCTGGCCCGCCTTGACCGTTATCTGGGCGGACTCGAGGAGGGTGAGCTTGGGCGGCGGCCCGGTGGATTCGGGCCTCCCGCCCGCCACCGCGCGCTCGAGCGCGGCCGTCGTCTCCGCACCGACGACGCCGGTCACGGGCAGTCCCCAATCGCGCTGGAACGCTTTGACCGCGGCCTCCGTCGCCGGCCCGAACGCGCTCTCCAGCTTGCCGGACTTGAGGAGGTAGTCGTCGTAGCCCAGCTTCGAGAGGTCGGTCTGCAACAGCGTGACGTAGTCGGCGGCGAAGTCGCTGTCGCGGCTGCCGAACTCGAGCGCGTGGCCGCCGTAGCGGCCGCCCTGGGCGGAAACGACCGCCGGCAACGTCAACGCGACGAGTAATATCCCCGTTAAATATTTGCCTGTCATGGCCGCGGCGCTCCTTTCGTGCGGGCGAGTATATTCGGCCCGATAAAGTGTAGCGTTTAAGTATAAAATATTTTGGCTTGAAAGGCCACATAATCGGTGTTAGCTTTCGGCGAAAGCGCCTTGCGCGCGGAGAAGAAGGCAATGCTCCGGACCGCTTTTCTCGGCAATCGAAACGCGTTCAACATATTACTGGCCGACTGGCTCGCGCAGCGGACGGACCTGCGCGTCGTCATCTGGGCCTCGGCGGATTATTGGGCGCGGACGTGGCGGGGGCGCTTCCGCTTCTTTCGCCGCCGGGCGAGGAAGTACTCGGCCGTCAAGGCGCTGGACGAGCTGCTGTTCTATATTTTTTACCATACCTTCATGCGGCATAAAGAAGCCCGCTATATGAACCGGATGGTCGACGACTTTCGGGCCGAGCACGGCGTGCCGGCCGGGTTCGAGCCGAAGCGGCTTTTCAACGTCGCCGACGTCAATGCCGCCGAGATTCGCGAAGCGCTGGCGGCCGAAGAGGTCGACGCCATGTTCGCCGATTGCCTGGACGCGTACGTGAAACCGTTTATATATGAGGCGCCGCGGTACGGTACGTTCCTGTGGCACGAGGGCTTCACGCCCGAGTACCGCGGCTTCCACAGCCCTCTATACACCATTGTAAACGGGGAGTTGGACAAGCTAGGTTACTCGCTCATCAAAATGGACGCCGGCTTCGACACCGGCCCCGTCATACTCCAGGGGCGGGTGCGCGACGCGGACCCGTCGTCGGAGCCGTACGCGTACGTCGGCCACAAGGCCATACTCGACGGCCTGCCGGACGTGGAACGGGTAATCGCCGACCTCGACGCCGGCCGACCCCTCCCGACCGTGGACAAGGAGGGCGCGCCCAGCC
Source organism: bacterium (assembly GCA_035529855.1). Classification (NCBI taxonomy): domain Bacteria; species bacterium. Next base: position 2,510 of record DATKVX010000005.1, on the reverse strand, counting down.
GCCTCTACACTCGCCCCGGCATCACCGACCTGATTAAGTACCGGCGCGCGATAAGGCGACTCCGTAAAAAGGCCAAGGGCGGAGAAGCGCGATAAGCCATCGCCCGGGCGGCGGCAGATAAGAGGGAACGTTGGCGCGAGAATCGCTCGACTATTATCTGGAATGGAAGCCGCGGTTCTGGGAGGCACCTTTTTTATTCGGCCTGTCGCGGGTGGGCCCCGACTTCGAGGGGAAGAAGGTGTTGGAAATCGGGTGCCGGCGGGGGCGGATGTGTTCGTGGTTCGCGCAACGCGGGGCTTGGGTCGTCGGCGGCGACATTTCTTTAGCGGTCGCGGAGTCACGGGGAAGGGGCCGGCCCGTTTTTTGCTTGGTTCGTTTTCGCGGCGAAAGGCTGCCGTTTAAGGACGGGAGTTTCGATATCGTTTTTACGAAAGCGGTGTTCACGGTATTGGAAAAAGAAACGGCGCTGGAGGAAATGCTGCGCATACTGGCGCCGGGGGGGTACGTATGGCTGTTGGAGAATATGAAGCTGAACCCGTTCGCGGCCGTCGTTAGGTTCCTACGCCATCGGCGCGGTTTCAGGTGGGTAAGGCACATCGGTTACTTGACGTACGACGAGCTCGAGTCGTACGCGCCCGCGTTTTCACGATATGAGCACCGTGAATTCCATCTATTGACGCCGCTGGGCTGCTTCGTCCCGTTGCCGCGCGGCTGGCTCCGGCGCATCGTAGAGTGGGAAACCCGCGCGCTAAGGCGTTTTCGCCCCCTGGCCCGGTTCGCGTGGTTAACGTGTGTCGTCGGCGAAAAATAAACTTTCCCCCCTCCGGCCTTATCTTTGCATTCCTTCGAGGGTAATCTAACCGGGAGCGTCCGTGAAGGCGTCGCGTATCGGCGGCCCCGCGGCCGCGCGCCGGCGCAGGTACCACAACGCGAACGAGAGCGGTACCGCCGCCAGGCCGACGAGGCCGAGGAGGCTGAACGCCCGGCTCAGCGCGAACTTCTCGCCCACGTACCCCACGACGCCGGTGCCGAAAGAGCCCAGGCCGAAAGCCAGGAAGAAATTAACGCCGAACGCGATGCCCTGGCGCCGGCTCGACGTCAGCCGCGACACCAACGTGTTCGTCACCGGCTGCGTCGAGAAGTGGGCGAAGCCGTACGCCAGCGCCGGCGCGAACAGGAACGCCCCCTGGAACGTCCCCAGTAGCACCAGCGCCGCGCCCGAGAACAGGAAGGAGCCGGCGAGGATAAGCTCGTAGCGCCAGCGCGAGGCCAACAGGCCGCCGACGTATTGCCCCGCTATCCCCAACAGCAGCGCCGCCGTCGTCATCACGTTGCCGACGAAGAGGTTCTTGACGGTCGCCAGCCGCGTCGGCAGGAACGTCGTCGCGCCGTGGAAGATGAAGCCGTTCATCACGGCGATGACGTAGAAGAGAAGAAGGCCGCCCAAGAGCGTCTTCTGCGGAAGGGAGGGCGCCGCCGCCGGGCGGCCGGCGGGGCTCGAGCCGCCGCGGCCCGCCAGGCCCGCGAAGGCTGTGCCCAGCGCGGCCAGGGCCGCGGCGAAGGCCACGTACGGCCACCGCCATCCCGCGCCCGCCGTTATGGCGCCCGCGACCACCGGCCCGAGCGAGAGCCCCAGCGTCCCGAAGATGCCGTGGTACGCCATCGCCTTCTCGACCGAGCCCACCCGCCGCGCGATGAGAGAGAGCCCCGCCGGATGGTACAGCGCCGCCGCCAACCCCAGCAGGCCCAGGGCCGCGCCCAGCGTATAGATGTTCCGGGAGAGCGCGACGGCCACGCAGGCCGCGGCCATAGCGAAGCAGCATATCGTCAAAACGCGACGCGACCCGATCCGGTCCGCCAGAAAACCGCTCGCCGGCGCCGAAAGGCCGAAGGCGAAGTACGAGACGTTGCCGACGAGCGAGATGGCGAACAACCCCGCGCCCACGCTCTCGCGCATGGGCGTGAGGACCGCGGCGAACGTGACCATCGTCATGTGGATGAGGCCGTGGGCCGCGCCGGTCCCCAGGATTATCCTCTTCTCGTCGCCGGTGATAATTTCCCCTCAGTAAATTTAACCGCTACGGGTAATCGCGGTCGTAATCGTCTTCCGCGTAATCGGGCGGCTCGCCGTCGTACGAGAGTACCGCGACCCCCGAGGCGGTGCCGAAGGCCAGGCGCTTGCGGCCCTCGCGCGGCGGCAGGACCGCGACCGACTTGCAGTACTCGTCCCCCAGGCCGTAGCGCGCGTAGTACCGCCGGACGTCGCCCGTTTCCAAGTTGTACGCGTTCACGCCGACGCCGCGGATGGCGAGCCAGAGCCAGGGCGGGTCGGCGGCCTCGGCCCAGATGTCGGTATGGCTCAGGCCGTCGCCCCAGCTAATGTTCTTTTCGAATCGTAACGCCGCGTCCAGCACGTCGACGCCCTTGTCGTACGTCCCCACGTAAATATGCTCGTCGTCAGCGGCGAGCGAGAACAGCACGTCCGACGATAGGCCGTCGGCCGCCGCGAC
>DATKVX010000004.1 GCA_035529855.1 bacterium | reverse complement strand
TGGGGGGACAAGGGACATGGTACTCACCGGTTTCAGGTTCAACGAGGTCGAGGATGATAGGGGGCGGGGTAAACAGGTGCTCGGAGAGGCCGGGCCGCAAGGAGGAGGCGATTTGGAACGGAGACAGGTTCCCGCGGTGGCGGTTGCGGCGTTTTAGGTTGTAGTAGGCGACGTAGGTGTTGGCCTTGGCCAGGAAGTTACCCAACCCGTGGAAGCGCTCGCAGCGATAGAACTCATCCTGCACCGTACGGTGGAACGCCTCGACGTCGGAGTTGAACGTCGGGGCCCGCGGCGGGATGCGCACGTGCTTAGCTCCCCATCCTTCTACCGCCGCGGTGAACGCCGAGGGTCTTTTCGCCTTCGCCCCCCCTACGAACTCGGCACCGTTGTCCGTCTGCCATAAGCTGTTCTTTACGTCGCCTCCGTACGACGTGAGATGCCGCCCTACATACCGCGCGAACGTAACCGCGTTCGTCAGCGAGGCCTCGTACGCTAAAGCTACGACCACCATCCCCGTCCTCACGTCCCGCGCCGTATACTCGTACCGCGGCAACTCGTAGGCCTTCAGCGCCCGGTAATATTCATCTATATCCGTCAAGTGTTTGAGGTCGAACTGTACCTTCCCTAAGAGCCCCAGCCGCTTCTTCTTCTCTCTCAGGTCCCGCTTCTGCCGCCACCGCCGCTTCCCAGGTTTATAGGCCCCGTGCCGCTTCAATATATTATACACCGTCGGCGCCGAGCACGCCAACTCGAACCGCTCCACCAATCGCCTACCACCCCACGTAGGATACTGTTGCCGCAGCCGCACCACCAGCTTCTCCAACTTACGCGCCGTACGCCCGGGGCTCTTCTTCGGCCGCCGGCTCCTGTCCTCCAGTCCTTTAACCCCCTCCTCTCGGTACCGATCCCGCCACTTCCGCACCGTCTTCGCCGTCGTACCGTACGCCCCCGCCGTTCTCCTTACCCCGTGCTCCTCCGCGTATTGCACTATATCTACCCGTAACGTATATTTCCGTTGCTCTCCTCCACATATATCCTTATACTTTAGTCGGGACATCGGTACGCCACCTCCGGATTTTGGCGAAAGTCGAGCGGTTTATCCAACTCAACTTTACCATATCCTGGTGGGTACCATGTCCCTTTACTCTACAGTTGTACCGGCGGCCCGCCGCGCGGAGGCGCCCGCCATTAAGAGGTTGACAGGGAGCTCCCGCTTGACTTATCATATACGTCCCGGCTCAATCGACAGAGGAACGGCCCCCGCGCCGCTTTAGGAGGTCCACACGTATGGCGGAGAACATCCACGAGTTCACGGAAGGCAATTTCGAGGCCGAGGTCTTGCAATCGGACAAACCGGTCCTTATCGACTTCTGGGCCGAGTGGTGCATGCCGTGCAAGATGATCGCGCCGGCGGTGGAGGAGGTCGCGAACGACAACGCGGAGGCCGTCAAGGTCGGCAAGGTCAACGTCGACGAGAGCCCCGCTATTGCGTCCAGGTACGGCGTTCGCTCCATCCCGACGCTGCTCTTATTCAAGGGCGGCCAGGTGGCCGAGAAGATGGTGGGCGCGGTCTCCAAAGAGACCATCCAGGAGTTCGTCGATAAGGTCAAATAGCGCGGCTCGAGCCGAGGCTGTGCCGGCAACCAACAGCGTAGCAACGCTCCCGTCGCTGCTTAAGCGGCGGGTGTTTTTTTATGGGGGGAATATTATAGGCTATTTTTTTTATTACCAAACGGCCCGGCGTTATGCTATCTTGCGGGGGGGGGAAGGCGAGATATGACCGACGAACGAAAACCACCCGACGCGAACAGCTCCTAATGATGGGAGCGAGGCGTCGGGTTTTTTATTAGATAACCCGTGATATCTTTTGCGTAATTTAACCTCTCGGAGGGAATATTTATGACCACAGGAGAAGTAGTCCTCGCGGTTATATTTGCGATAACCGCTCTGGCGGCGATTTATTACGCGTACCAAGCTAAAGCCCAAGTCGAAAAAACCAAGGAGATCATTTTATTGGAGGAAAGGGATTTTGAACCGAACGTTTTCGCCGAAGTTAATAACCCGGAAATCGCATTAAAGACTTGGCGGAATGGGACGGTAGTAGAAACAGAAAATGTACCCATATTAGCACTTTGCCCAATAAGCGGTATAGCTATCCCGATTAAATACGCTAACTTATCAAGGGGTATTTCCGAATTTTTAATGACGGTTTCTCCATGGATAGAGAAAGCGGACGGTAAAACTATCTCCCTTTGCCCGGGGGTTACGCAAGGTTTATTCAACGGCAAGGCACGACATATAATGATTAGTAACGAAATCCGGGCTACTAACTTCGCAATAGACCTAGAGGCGCCCGGTATCGACCAGGAAGTACTCGGAACCCTTAGTGGTTATCCGGGTATTGCTGACGGAGTATCGGTTTTAGTTAAAAACCGTGTTTGGAGTATTCATATTCAGATATTTATTGATTACTTAAACGAAAGGGTACGTGTTATCCCGCGATATTACGATCATTATTATTCGGGCCCCGGTGTTAGAGTGGAAGGTTCTTATGTAATTGGGTTTTGGATATTCGAAGGGCGAAGCGAAACGCCGTATTTAGTTGCGTAAGCAACATACGGCCGCCCCGCGGCGCCGACGTCGCCGACTACGCTGCAACCCGGGACGAGGCGTAGAAGCTAGTTATTAAAACGATACGAAAGGATAGAAATGGATATAGCAAGGGAATTATTAAATTCCCAGAAAGCCGACTTATATAAAGCTATCGAAGAACGCAGATTTACGCCGGGGGATTTCGAGTGGAAAAAATACGGAAGCGAGCGCGGTCAAAATTACTTGGCGGAAGGTTTATCTTACCGGAATACCGGTTATTATTTCATTTTCGATTGTAGTTTTCAAGACGACTTTCCGCCACATTTGATCGATATAGTATGTTGTTCTCCGGGCGAAGAAAAAAAATGTGGCGCGTACGAAATGCGGAGTTGGTTAAAAACGCTCAAAGTATTTAATTATTGGTTATCTTGGGTAAAACGCGAAACCGAAACCCCGGATTATTGGGCACAACTAGCCGAACAAGCGATATCAGCATCCCCAACATTAGAAGAACGTAAGTTACAAGGGACTTTCGACGACGAAGAAAAAACGCAGCTTCACGCCGCCTTAAACCGCATCGAACACCGGTTAAAGGAAGGTCTCGATCTTAACGAAAGTCAAGTTAAATTTGTAACGCAAGAGTTAATCTATTTAAAAGAAAGCTCTAACCGTCTAAATAAAAAAGATTGGACTCTCGTAGCCATAGGCGCTATTATCAATATAGCTACGCAACTGGGATTAGACGCCCCTATCGTTCACGAATTATTCGGATACTTACGAGAAGGATTAGGCGGCGCTATTAAATTCCTTGGGAGCTGACGTAGATTTATGAACACCCTTTACTACGGCGACAACCTCGATATTCTGCGGGAATACATTCCCTACGAGCCCTAAGGTTTATTTTTTGGATTCGGATATTTTTAACGCGAGAAGTGGCCGGACCTCCCCGATACGAGCGAAACGTTCAAGGACGCCCCGAGGATAAAGCGCGAGAAGGGTCAGAAGTTACCGCTCGATAACTTCTAAACGAAAAAACCGCCGAATAACCGCGGTCGTTCCGATTACTTCGCAAGCCCTTTTGTTTATTTCTTTTTCGAAGGCTTTTGGGATAACGCGCTACCGGCGGCCGTTTTGCTCGGTTTAGATGTCCGCCCGTCGCGTAGGACTTTAGAAGCGGCTGAAGCTGCTCTCGAGCTCGTTACCTTACCTTTTCCTTTTCCCATACTTACACCTCCTTTATTATCTTAAGTCCTTCCAAATTTCTAAGAAGGAAAGCGCTTCTGCTCTTAAAAGCGCTTCTATATTCGGTATTCTCCGCGTAGCCTTAATTAAATACGCCCTCTGCACGTCTAAAACTCCAACGACGGTTGCCGGGTTTAGCTTTGTTTTCTTATCTAGAAGATACAATATTAAATCAATACGGTTCTTGGATAACTGTTCTGCTTTGAACCAAAGCTTGATTATATGGTCGTTACCATTTACGTTAACGCCTATTTCGGGGTTAACCCTTATTCGTAAACCCCCTTGAGCCCACGTTCCTCTCTTAGGCCCTATCCATAGTACCTTTTTCCTCCCTAACCAGCGCTTATAACCTTGCACGTTATTATCGTATAGCTCTTTTTTCTTTGCGTCACTTAACGTATCTAAGAAGGAATCTAAAACCGATTTCGGTTCGCCGTTTTTATGCATTCCCTCAATTCTATCCCTCAAACCTTTCCAAAAATCTGCTCGCGGATCATACTTTTGTCCGTATTGCTTCTTTGCGTCTCTAACTTTCGTGATTTTCGCCGTACCGCTAGATATTACGTAGTTTATAAATGTAGTCATGCTTATTTCGACCGGTTCTTCCTTCGCCATAATAATTCACCTTCCTCAGTGTTTGTTTTTTATTTATTTAATTATAAAGTATGTTTACCTAAAAAGTCAATCAAAATAAGCAATAGAAAAACCGCCCCTCGCGCGGCGACTTCCTTATTCCGTTAAAACGCGCAGAAGAATTGATTCGCGCCGACCTCAAAGTCGGCGCCTACGGGAACCCGTGCCGTCCCCGCCCGGTTGAACGAATACGGCCGCCCCGCCCCGCGTTCCGTTAAGATAAAATAGGATTATCTTAATTTCCGTTAAGTTTTTAATTGCGCCCGCGGGGGCGTTTTATTATTATGCGGGTAAGGCGCTATGGCGAAGAAAAAGGCGAAGGACAATCCAATGCAGGAGGCGCGGGTCCTGGCGGCGCGCTGGAACCTGCGCATCGACGCCGACGAGCTGAGCCGCGTCTGCGAGCTGCTGGGCCGCGCGCCCACCAAGGTCGAGGCGTTCCTCTTCGACGTCGCCTGGTCGGAGCACTGCTCGTACAAGTCGAGCCGGCGCATCCTGAGGCGCTACCTCCCCACGTCCGCGCCCAACGTCGTTTGCGGCCCGGGCCAGGACGCCGGCATCGTCCGCGTCTTCGAGGAGGACGGCGTTTCCCACTGCGTCGCGCTGGCCCACGAGAGCCACAACCACCCCTCGCAGGTGCTGCCGCTGGAGGGCGCGGCCACCGGCATCGGCGGCATCGTGCGCGACGTCTACTGCATGGGGGCCGACGTCGTCGCGGTCCTCGACCCGCTGCGGTTCGGCGCCCTTTCCGGCGAGAACGAGAAGCGGACCCAGGCCATCGCCCGGGGCGTGGTGGAGGGGATATGGCGCTACGCCAACGCCATCGGCGTCCCCAACGCCGGCGGCGACGTATACTTCGACGCGAGTTTTGACGACAACTGTCTGGTGAACGTCGTCGCGGTGGGGGTGGTGGCCGAAGCCGACGTCGTCCCGAGCCGCGTCCCGGCCGCGGCCCGCGACGAGCATTACGTAATTGTCCTGGTCGGCAAACCCACCGACGACTCGGGCGTGGGCGGCGCCTCCTTCGCCTCGGCCGTGCTCGACGAAGAGGAGGACGTCGCGAACAAGGCCGCGGTGCAGGTCCCGGACCCGTTCCTCAAACGCGTTCTGACGGTGGCGACGCACGCCGTCCTCGCCCGCGCGCGGGAGAAGGGCGTCCAAATCGGGATGAAGGACCTGGGCGCGGGGGGCCTGGGGGGAGCAGCCTCCGAGCTCTGCGCCGCCGCCAAGCTGGGCGGCACCCTCGACCTCGACAAGGTCCCGCTGGCCATCGAAGGCCTCGAGCCGCCGATAATAGCCGTGGGCGAGACGCAGGAGCGCTACGTCATCGCGGCCCCGGCCTACTTCGCCGAAGAGATATTGGCCATATACAACGACGAGTACGAGCTGCCGCGGGTCTTCCCGGGCGCGCAGGCCACCATCGTCGGCGAGGTCATGGAGGAGAAGTACTTCCGGATGACGGCGCGCGGCGAGGTCGTGGCCGAAATCCCGCTGGAGGTAATCTCGAGCGCGCCCAGCTACCGGCGGGAGGCCCAGGCGCCGGCGGCGCCGCTGGAGTTCGTCCGCCTGAAGCTGCCGGGGGACCTGGCGGAGACGCTGCTCGAGCTTTTAGGTTCGCCCGACATCTGCTCGCGCCGGCCGCTCTACGAGCACTACGACCGCAACGTCCAGGGCAATACCGTAGTCGAGGCGGGCGAGGCGGACGCCGCGGTCCTGGCGCCGTGGCCCGGCAAGGCCCAGGCCATCGCGCTGGCGTGCGACGGCAACCCGTACGTCGGGACGCTGGACCCCTACGCCGGCGGCGCCCACGCGGTCCTGGAGGCGTGTCGCAACGTCGTCGCCGTGGGCGCGGCGCCGGTGGCGGTCACGGATTGCCTGAACTTCGGCAACCCGGAGGACCCGGAGGTCTTCTGGTCCTTCGAGGAGGCGGTGCGGGGCATCGGCGACGCCTGCCGCGCGCTCGGGCTGCGCGGGACCGACGCGCCGCTGCCGGTCGTCTCCGGGAACGTGTCTTTTTATAACGACTCGAGCCGGGGCGTCCCCGTCAAGCCTTCCCCCATCGTATGCGTGCTCGGCTTTATGGAGGACTACGCCGTCGCCGTAACGACGCAGCTCAAGGAGGCCGGCAACCCCCTCTACCTCGTGGGCCGGCGATGGGGCGAGCTGGGCGGCAGCCAGTATTACCAGCTGCGCGGCCGGCTGGGGTGGCCCGCGCCCATGCCGCGCTTCGGCGAGGAACGCCAGATGCATGAGGCCGTCCTGGAACTCATCGAGACCAGGTGCGTGGCCGCCGCGCACGACGTGGCCGACGGCGGCCTGGCCGTCTGCCTGGCGGAAATGGTCGTCAGGCCGAGGTGGGCCGCGCCGCTGGGTTGCGCCGTCGATATCGGCCCGGCGCTCGGCTCGACGCCCGCCGACGGGGCGCTTTTCTGCGAGAACGGCGGCTTCGTGCTGGAGGTCCGCAGGGGCTCGGCCGAGGCGGCGGAGCTTATAATGGACGACGCCGGCGTCGACTGGTGGCGGCTGGGCGAGGTCACCGACGAGCCGAAGTTGACGATAAAGGAAGGCGGTAAGACTTTGCTCGAGCTCGCCGCCGCGGATATGGCCGCGGCCCGGAACGAGACGCTGAAGGAGTATTTTTAATATATTTTTCGGCGCCGTAAGGCGTAGGCATAAGGGTTATAATACGTGTCCCCTCTTCGAAAACCGAAGTTGGCGGTAATCCAGTTCCCGGGCGTGAACTGCGAGTACGAGACCGCGCGGGCGCTGGAGGCCGCGGGCGCGCGGGCGGACGTCGTGCGCTTCAACCTCCCGGCCGACGAGATACGCCGCTACGACGGCTACGTCCTGCCGGGCGGCTTCGCGTACGAGGACCGCGTGCGTGCCGGCGCCGTCGCCGCCAAGGATGCCGTCGTCGACGTTCTGGCGGAGGAGGCCGCGCGCGGCAAACCGCTGTTGGGGATATGCAACGGCGCCCAGGTGCTGCTCGAGGCCGGCATCGTGCCGGGGCGCGAGCCGGGCCGCGTCGAGATGGCGCTGGCTCACAACCGCCACCCGTACCATAAAGGTTTCCTCAACCGCTGGGTCTTCTGCCGCCACGAGCCTACGGGCGAAGTGCTGCCGCTCCCTATTGCCCACGCCGAGGGCCGCTTCACGTGCGCCGACGAGAAGGCCGGGGCGGCGCTCGAGCGCGACGAGCTGATATACCTCCGCTACGTGGACGAGGCCGGCAACGCCGTCGGCGAGGAGTACAACCCCAACGGCTCGATGTTGGACGCGGCGGCGCTCAGCTCGTACAGCGCGGCCGCGGTCGCGACCATGCCTCACCCCGAGCGCGCGAACTGGCTGTATCAAATCCCCCGCTACTTACCGGGGCCTTGGGGCTTGAAGCGGCGCCGCGCCGCGGGCAAGGAGCTGAACGCCCGCGGGCCCGGGCGCCTCGTCTTCGAAGACTTTTTAAAGCTGGTTTGAGAGGAGGAGTTCGCGTTATGAGAGCGCTGGTTACGGGGGGCGCGGGCTTCATAGGCCGGCACGTCGTAGGGTGGCTGCTGGGCCGCGCGTACGACGTCCTCGCGCTCGACAACCTTTCGAACGGTTTCGTGGAGAATTTGGCCGAATTCGACGGGAAGAGCGGCTACGAGGGCCTGCACGAGGGCGACATTTGCGACGACGCGACGTGGCGCCGATTGGCCGACGAGCGCTTCGACATAATCTATCACCTCGCCGCGGCCATCAACGTCCAGGAATCCATCGACGACCCCGCCGCGACCTTCCAGTCGGACGTGGTCGGCACGTTCAGGGCGTTGGAGTTCGCCCGCAAGCAGGCGAGCCGGTTCATCTACGTCTCCACCTGCCTGGTGTACGCGCCGGCGGTGGACGGGACGCCCATAAACGAACGCTACCCGACCAGGCCCGCGTCGCCGTACGCCGCGGCCAAGCTGGCGGGCGAGAACCTGACGCTGTCGTATTACCACGCCTACGGCCTGCACGCCCTCATCCTCCGCCCCTTCAATACTTACGGCCCGTTCCAGCGGACCGACGGCGAGGGCGGCGTCGTCGTGACGTTCCTGAATCATTTCCTCAGGGGGGAATCGCTCGTCGTCTTCGGCGACGGCCGCCAGACGCGCGACCTGTTGTACGTGGACGACTGCGCGGACCTCATAGGCCGGGCGGGCGAGTCGAACGCCGCCGGCTCGGTGATTAACGGCGGCCTGGGCCGCGAGATCGAGGTGCGCGACCTGGCGCAGAAGGTAGCCGGCGAGGAGGGGCGGGTGGAGTTCGCGCCGCACCCGCACGCGCAGGCCGAAGTGTGGCGGCTGGTGTGCGACAACGCCAAGGCCGGGCAGCTGCTGGACTGGCGGCCTAAAGTGCACCTCGACGAGGGCATCGCGAAGACGCGGGCGTGGATGGCGGAGAAGTTAAAATAAGAACCGATTACTCGCGAAATAAAAAGCCGGCCCTCGCGGCCGGCTTCTTTTTCTAAGTAGGGGACGACCTTTAGGTCGGCCCGAACAAGGGGCTTAAGCCCCTTGGCTCCCTTCCCTCAGAACGACCACGCGAAGGCCGGCGTTGTTATTTGATACGGGGTATTACGTTACCTGCGTCGCGGCGATGGCGACGACGTCGACGATGTCGTCCACCTTGGCGCCGCGGCTGAGGTCGTTCATCGGCTTCGCGAGGCCCTGCGTTATGGGCCCCACGGCCCGGGCGCCGGCGAGCCGCTCGGTTAATTTATAGCCGATATTGCCGGCGTTCAGGTCCGGGAAGATGAGGATGTTGGCGCGGCCGGCCACGCTCGAGTCGGGCGCCTTGCGGGCCGCTACGGCCGGGACCGCCGCGGCGTCGAGTTGGAGCTCGCCGTCCAGCGCGAGCTCGGGCGCCTTCTCCCGGGCGAGCTTCACCGCCTCGCGGACCTTGTCCACCAGCTCGTGGGCCGCCGAGCCCTTGGTGCTGAACGAGAGCAGCGCGACCCGCGGTTCCCTCTCCATCAGCCGCTCGAAGGAGCGCGCCGTCGTGACGGCTATGTCCGCGAGCTGTTCGGGCGTCGGGTCCACCACCAGCGCGCAATCGGCGAAGAAGAATACGCCGCCCTCGCCGAGCGCGGCGTCTTTCAGAAGCATGGCGAAGAAGGTCGAGAGCGTCCCGACGCCCGGCGCCAGGCCGACGAGGTGCAGGGCGGCCCGCATGACCGTCGGCGTCGCGGTGGCGGCGCCGCCCACGACCGCGTCCACGTCGCCCCGCCGCAGCAGGTAGGCGCCGAAGTACATCGGCTCGGCGACGGCGCGGGATGCCTCCTCCGGCGTCAGGCC
>DATKVX010000003.1 GCA_035529855.1 bacterium | reverse complement strand
TGGCGCCAGACGGGCAACGTCTTCCTGCCGCCGCGGTTTTTCGCCGACGCGCCTTATTTCGGCTTCGGCGCCGGTTATGGGTTCCGGGACGCTATTTCCGCCGCGGCGCGGGGCGTGGTGGCGTTGTCGACCGAGGCGTTCGGCTGGCCGCTGTTGTGCCTGGTCCCGGCGGTATGGCGGCTGTTCTGGAAGCCGCCCCCGGGCGATTTCGAGAAAGCGCTCTACGCCGCGGCCGTGTTGACGGTCCTCGCGCAGTTGCCGTTGCGGGACGCCGCGGGGGGCTGGGACGCCGGCGCGTATTACCCGGCCTGGTTCTGCCTGACCTTTATAACGGCGCGGTTTTTTGTTATACTAGCGGCTAAGGCGCAGCGGCGATTCGAAGAGGCGGGCGAAGGTTTGGCGGCGTTCGTGTTCGCGGCCCTAACGGCCGTAAATCTAGCGGCGTCGTTGCCGCAGTTACGGGGATATTATTCGGGTGGGGGGCGTATCGGTACGTCGTCGTGGACGGACCCGGCTATGCGCCGGCGCGTCGCGGCGTCTATCCCGGATAGAGCGGTGGTGATAATAAAACCGCGCGAGGCCTGTTTGTCTTCTATGCCCGGCTCGCCGTTCCTCGACGACCGCGTCGTCTTCGCCCGGGACAACGGCGAACGGAACCGCGAATTGGCCGAGATGTTCCCCGGCCGCGAGTTTTACCTCCTGGATTATCCCGTGTTTGAGCGGTTCGGGGAGATAACACCTTTAAACGTCGTAGCGAGATAGTGCGATATCTTTTTTAGGAGGTACCGATGAGGACCGGAGCGATATTAACGGCGGCGGTGGTTTTACTTGCGGTCGCGACTCCAACCTGGGCCGCGAAGACGGTCCCCAATTTTAAACTCTGTAACGTAGACGGCAAGAAAGTAACCTTCGACGACCTGGCGGCGAAGTACGAGCTCATGGCTTTCGTCTTCTGGGCCACCGGTTGCGCTCCGTGTAAGGATGAGCTGATCGAGATAAACAAGTTCGCCGGCGATTACGAGGGGTTCGGCGTCGTGGCCGTGTCGACGGACAGCGCCCGCACCTCTTCCCAGGTTAAGCCCTATTTCAAGGGCCAGGGCTTTAAGTTCGATACCCTGCTCGACGTGGACGGCGAGTTGGTGAAAACGCTCGGCATCCCCGGCAATCCCTACGCGTTCCTCGTTACCGCCAAGGGCGACGTCATATGGGAACACAGCGGCTACCGCAAAGGCGACGAGAAGAAGATGCAAGCGGAAATAGAGAAATATTTCGCGGCTCGCGAACCCCAGCCCGACGTCGACGACGTCACCGAGGAGGGTTAGAACTTGCATAGGAAGATCTTCGTCTTAGTTTTAACGGCCGCGGCGGGCGCGGGCGCGGTAAGCGTAACGGACTGGCTCTCCGTCAACGGCACCAACGAGGCCGTCTATATGCGCCAACGCGAGGACGACCACCGCTGGACGTGGGACATCCTCCAGACGGAGGTCTGGGCGTGGCGGTTCGCCGTCGGCGTCGAGGCCGAGTTCGACCACCCCCGCCGGCCGGTAATCGAAACGACCGAAAAGGAAAAATTCGATACCGAGGGTAACGAAATAGTGCAACGCTACGCCCGCTACCGCGACGACATCTTCGACCTTCGCGCCGGCAACTACGACAAAACGTTGGGTAAAGGTTTAACGTTGCGCTCGTACGAGGACCGCGACCTCGACGTTTACCAACGACTCGACGGCGGCGTCGCGGAAGCGTGCATCACCGTCGGCGGACGGGAATGGGGCGACGTCACCGCGTTGTGGGGCCGGAGTTCCCGCCAGATAGAGGTAGTGACTGCCGAAGGCCCGGAAGAGATAGGTAAGGATAAAGTCGCCGGCGGCCAATTGACGGTAAAGCCGGTGGACTTCTTCTACCTCACCGGTTCCGCGGTCCGGGCGGAAGTTAAGAACGTAAATGCACCAGCACAAGGTTACCCCACCGAAGAAAATACGCTCTACGCCGGCGGCCTGGGCGGCGGGTGGCAATATTTCGACCTGTACGGCGAGTACGCCCTTCGCGACGGATACGACGCCGTTTTCGCCGAGGACGTAGAAGGAAAAGGTTTCTACGGCATCGTTACCGGGTATCTACCGCGCTCGAGCCTGTCGTTCCAATACAAGTTGTACGACGACCTCGCGTACCGCTACAACAACCCGCCCCCCGTTTCGGTGGACGAATACATGATAACGGGGTTGGATAGCCCGAGTAGCGGCGAGTGGGGCTACTACGTACAGGCGTCCGCCAACCCGGTGAGCGACGTCCGGGCGCGCGGCGGCTACAGCTACGCCGACGACAAGGTCGGCGAAAATGACGTTAAGGCCGTTGAGGTCGAGCAATACTTCGCTAATGTCCGCTACGATTTGCCCTGGCCCGTCGTCGTCGAGGGCGGGTACGAGTATTTAGGGAAATTGAATTATTTTGGCGAGGACAAGTCGGGCGACATCAAACGCACGCCCTCGCTGGCGGTGAGTTGGACGCCGTGGGATAGTCACTCGTTCTCGACGAAGTTCGCGCGCGAGGAGAAGACCGACTACACGGTAGCTGGGGTATTCGTCTCCAACCGCGCCGACGTCGGTTATACGTATTCCTCCTGGCTCGGCTTGACCGTAAGTTACGAGGATTCGGACGAAACGGAGCAGGAGTTGGTGGACCCCGGCGACCCCGTAAACTATATCCCGGCCACGTACCGGTACAAGAATGACTGGTTGTGGGGCGAGGTTCGCCTGTCGTGGTACAACAAGGTCTT
This sequence comes from bacterium, assembly GCA_035529855.1. NCBI lineage: Bacteria > bacterium. The sequence continues at coordinate 29,656 of DATKVX010000003.1, read as the reverse complement.
CCAAAACCAAGTATTGTCGGTCGGTTACGGCTCGCGGCGGGGAGGCCGGGTATGCTCGAGCGGCGTGTGCCAGACAGAGGTGTCGTTCACCGGCCTTAAGGTTTCGCTGGAGAGCTCGTTCTAAGAGGGTGAGTGCGACATGAGAACGGTATGGTTTTATATCCTGGCGGCGATGCTGACGTTTGCGGCGACGTCGTGTAAAAAGGGCGTTACCGAACGGCCGGCGGCCGCGGAGAGCGCGGCGGAGAAAGCGTCGGTCAAGCCGCCGAACGTCGCCGGAGCGTTCTACCCGGGCGAAGCCGACGAGCTGAAGGCCGCGGTGGAAGGCTTGTTGGGAGACGCTGACGCGTCGGTACCGGCGGACGACGTCGTCGCGATAATAACGCCCCACGCCGGTTATCCGTACTCCGGCGCCGTCGCGGCGACGGCCTTCCGCCAGCTCCAGGGGCGTCGGCCGGCGACGGTCATCCTGCTCGGGCCGAGCCACCACTGCGCCTCGCCGGGCATCGCCACCGGTACGTACGACGGCTACGAGACGCCGCTGGGAGTGGCGCGGGTCGACGTCGAACTCGTGGCCGCGGTGGCGGACGGTTGCGCCGACGTGACGTACAGCAACGTACCTTTCACCCGGGAGCACTGCCTCGAGGTCCAGCTCCCCTTCGTCCAGACGCTGTTCCCGGAAGCTCGTATCGCACCGTTCATTTTCTGCCAACACGACGCCGGCGCGGCGGCGCGCTTCGGGAAGGCGTTAGCCGAGGCCGTCGCGGCCGAAGGTTCCGACGTCGTGACGGTGGCGACGTGCGACCTGAGCCATTACCACCCTTACGACGAAGCCGTGAAGCTCGACCGGGCGTTCATTAGGACGTTTGAGCGTTTCGACGAGCTCGCGATCTTCGTCGGCCAGAACGCGGGGGAGTTCGAAATAGACGCGCCCGGCGTAGTGGCGGCCGCGTTCTGGTACGCGAAGGCTCTGGGTGCGACGGAGGCCGTAGCGCTCGAGTATAAAAATTCGGGCGACGTAACCGGCGACGCGAGCGGCGGCGTCGTGGGGTACGTGGCCGCGGCCGTCGTCGAGTAACGGCGGCGCGGGTCATGCCGGACGAACCGGGACAACTTATCGACGGCGTCATCGTAAAACCGCTCCGCCTTTTGCGCGACGAGCGGGGTTGGCTGATGGAGATATTGCGTGCCGACGACCCGCATTTCCAGCGGTTCGGCCAGGTCTACGTTACGGTAGCGGGGCCGGGCGTCGTCAAAGCGTGGCACGCCCACGAGCGCCAGACGGACCACTTGGCCGTCGTCGCCGGCGAAGCGCGCGTAGGGCTTTACGACGGCCGCGAGGGCTCGCCCACGCGCGGCAACGTTCTCGAAATCGCAGCGGGCGAGAACAACCCGGTACTAATAGTCGTGCCCCCGGGCGTCTACCACGGCTTTAAGGCCGTCGGCGGCGCGCCGGCGCACGTCGTGAACGTGCCGACCGAGCTTTACGATTACGACCAACCCGACGAGCTCCGGCGGCCGTACGACGACCCGGCGATACCGTACGACTGGGGCGAGGCCGACCCGGCGAGCGGGTAGTGCCGCGTACCGGCGGCTTATCGAACGGTTGGATTAATTTTGAATAATGTAGGCTCGAGCTTATGAAGGGCGTCATCACGGCGGGCGGGACCGGCTCCCGGCTCCTGCCCATAACGAAAATAACCAACAAGCACCTCTTGCCGTTATACGACAAGCCGATGATATACTACCCGCTTACGACGCTGGTCCAGGCCGGCGTCGAGGACATAATGGTGGTGACGGGCGGCGAGTTCGCCGGCGACTTCTTGCGGCTCTTGGGCAACGGCGCCGAGTTCGGCCTTAAGCGTCTCCACTACGCCTATCAGGAGGGCTCGGGCGGCATCGCCGCGGCGCTCGCGCTGGCGGAGGACTTCGCGGACGGCGAGCCGGTGGCGGTTATTTTGGGCGATACCATTATTGAGGGGAACGTGAACCGCTCGATGGCGGCCTTCGCGGAAGCCGGCCGGGGCGCCAAAATATTCTTGAAAAAGGTGGAGGACCCCCGGCGCTTCGGCGTGGCGGACGTCGACGGCGACCGCGTGACGCGGATTATCGAGAAGCCGGAGTCGCCGCCCACCGACCTCGCCGTGATAGGTATTTATCTGTACGACGGGCGCGTCTTCGACGTAATAAAGGACCTTAAGCCGTCCGGCCGGGGCGAGCTCGAGATAACCGACGTCAACAACCAATACATAGCGTGGGGGAAGATGACGTACGCCGTATTGGACGGTTGGTGGACCGACGCCGGGACTTTTCCGTCGCTCCTGCGGGCGTCGAACCTGGTCGCCGATACCGGCGCCAACAAAGACGAGCCGGCTAACTGACGACTCGAGGGCGATTGACCAAGAAGAAGTTATACGGGATTTTAATATTTGCGGCCGTCGGGGTGACGGTCGCCGGCGGCCTTTACGTCGCCTTCAACGTCAAAACGGTTAAAATAACGTCGGACCTGAGCTGCCGCGTAACGTTCGGCAAGATGTCGGCCGGCGAGGCGGAACGCGTTTTGGCCGTCGCGGACGATAAGCTGATGCCGGCGCGGAAGTACGCGTTCGCGCGCGACGCGTATCGCGCCGTCGTCGACTACCACCGCGGCGAGCTGTGCGACGACGCGTTCCTGGGAACGGCGCGGACGTACCTGGCGGAAGGTAAACGCGCCGAGGCGTATCCCTGGCTCGCCCGGGTAGTCGAGGAGTGCCCGCGCGGGTCGGTCGTGGAGGAGCACGAGTTGGACGCGGTGGTGGGCCGCGAGGTGGAGGCGACGCTCGCCAGGCCGCCGCTCGATTACGGCTGGGCGGTCAAATGCCTGGGCCTGTTGGCCGACGCGGAAAGCGCGGACGCGGCGACGTGGCGCCAGAAGTTCAAAGACATCGTCGAGACGCCCTTTGACCTCTCGGCCGTCTATACGCACGAGAAAGAGCTGGCGTACGTCGTTCGCGAGACGGCGAGCCGCGACGCCCGTAAGACGGCGCTCTTTTACGCCCGCGAGGATATCCCGGCGAAGCTGGTAAAGGCGCTGAAGAAACGCGTCGACTTCGGCGACGCCGTAACGGACGAGAAGCTCGCCGCTTTCGTCGAGGAGCGGGTCGTCTACATAGACAAGTTAGAGGCGGTTAAGAAAGCGGGCCTGGACGAACAGGCCAAGGTGCGGCACGGTAAACGCCGGGAAGAGCTGGGCCTGGGAGAGCTCCCCGCCGAGTGGGCGAACGCGTTCTTGGCCGCGGACGAGGATACCGGCTGGGTCGCGGCGGCGTCGGTAGTGGGGCAGTTGAACGACGTGACTATCGCCGAGGCTTTGACGTACGCCGGCGTCGCCCCTTTAACCGGCGAGACGTCGCAGGGTGAACGTGAGACGGCGCAGTAGGTTGCCGTATTAATTTATTTGGTTAAGAAGAAGAGAAATATTTTAGTAGGGACGTCTGGGTACTCCTACCAGGATTGGAAGGGCCCTTTTTACCCCGCCGACATTAAAGACCGCGACATGCTGGCTTTCTACACCCGCCGCTTCGCCGCGGTCGAAATCAATTTTACCTATTACCGGCTGCCGGCCGCCCGCACCATGGCGGCGATCGCGAGCAAGGCGCCCCGCCTGAGTTACGCCGTTAAGCTGACGGGCGACATAACCCACGAGGGTAAACTTACCGAGGAGCTGGCCGGCGATTACCGCCGGGGCGTCGAGCCGATGGCGGAGGCCGGCGTGCTGGGGTGTTTGTTGGCGCAATTTCCTTGGCGCTTCAAGTACACGCCGGCGGCGATGGAATTCCTGAAGAAAATAGCGGAGTACCTCGGCGACCTGAGCGTGGTGGCCGAGTTCCGAAACGATTCCTGGGTCAACGACGACGCGTTCGAGCAACTGTCGGAGATGAAGGTCGGGTTTTGTAACGTCGACGAGCCGGGCCTCAAGGGGTTGTTGCCGGCTACGGCGGCGGCCACTTCCGACGTGGGGTATTTCCGCTTCCACGGCCGCAACGCCAAGAAGTGGTGGCGACACGAGCAAGCGGCGGAGCGGTACGATTATTTATATCCGCGGCAAGAGTTGGAAGAGTGGTTACCGCGGATAAAGGAAGTGGCGGCCAAGGCCAAGAAGACGTACGTATTTATGAACAACCACCCGCTGGGGCAGGCGGTCACCAACGCCGAGATGATGATGGACTTGCTGGGGGTGGCGCTCGAGCCGCCGGGAGATGCCGCGCTCTTCTAAAAAGCGATTGGTCGCGGCGCTCACGTTGGCCGTGGCGGCGGTTACGACCGTCGCCGTCATCGCCTCCAGGAGCGGCCGCGAATTCGGGTGGCGAAGTTTCCTGTTCGGCGCCGGGAGGTACGACGTCGTCGACGGCGATACTATCAGGATGGCGGGCGTGGGGCCCGTACGATATATAGGCATCGACGCCCCCGAGAGGGACGAGCCTTTTTACGACGAGGCGCGGGGGTACAACGAACGACTCCTTTCGCAAGGGAAAATGTCGCTCGGCTACGGCCGCGAACGGTACGACCGCTACGGGAGAACGCTGGCGTACGTTTACGTGCGTACGGAGGCCGGACGGTTGGTCTTCGTGAACGAGGAAATGGTTCGCGCCGGTTGGGCGAAGACGTTGGAAATCCCGCCCAACACGGCGTTCGCGCCGCGGTTTCGACGCGCGGAAGAGGAGGCGCGGCGGCGGGGCCGCGGCATATGGGCGGCCCGGCGGCGCAACGGGGAGAGCTGATTAATGGAACGAATACTCGCGACGGGCGGCGCCGGATTTATCGGCTCGAATTTCGTTTTGTACGCGCTCGAGCGCTGGCCCGGCGTCGACGTGGTCGTCCTGGATAAACTGACGTACGCCGGCAACGTCGAGAACCTCAAGAGCGCTCGCGATAATCCTCGGTTCACTTTCGTACGGGGCGACGTCGCCGACGAGGACGTCGTGCGCCGGGTCATCGCCGGCTGTGACGCCGTGATAAATTTCGCCGCCGAAACGCACGTCGACCGGTCCATACTTTTCCCCAGGGAGTTCGTTCTAACGGACGTCGTCGGAACGTTCACGTTGCTCGAGGCGGCGCGCGAGCACGGCGTCAAAATATTCGTGCAGGTCTCGACGGACGAAGTCTACGGGTCCATAGACGAGGGCGCGTTCGGCGAGGGAGCTGCGCTCGAGCCCTCGAGCCCGTATTCGGCGTCGAAGGCCGGCGGCGACTTACTCGCGCTCGCGTACGCCAAGACCTTCGGCGCGCCGGCGCTGGTGGCGCGTTCGACCAACAACTACGGCCCGTTCCAGTATCCCGAAAAGTTAATACCGCTGTTCGTTACCAACGCGCTCGACGATAAACCGTTGCCGGTGTACGGCGACGGCCGCCAGGTGCGCGACTGGCTGCACGTGCGCGACAACTGCGAGGCGCTCGCGTTGCTGCTCGAGAGGGGCGAGCCGGGGACCGTTTACAACGTCGGCGGCGATTGTGAACTCGAGAACGTAGACGTTACGAAGCGCATCCTGAAGTTACTCGGCAAGGGCGACGACCTGATAACGTACGTCAAAGACCGCCCGGGCCACGACCGCCGTTACGCGCTGAGCTGCGAACGCATTAAGGCCTTGGGGTGGCGTCCCCGAACGCCGTTCGACGCGGGCCTCGAGGAGACGGTTCGTTGGTACGTCGAACACGAAGACTGGTGGCGGCCTCTTAAGGACGAGGCTTTCGACGAATATTACAAGCGCCAGTACGGCGGTTAAACGCGTGAAGATTTTAGTTACCGGACACCGCGGCATCTTGGGGCGCGCCCTGATGAGGGAGCTCCCGGGGCACGGTTTTGACGTCGTCGGCGTCGACGTCGCCGAGATGGACGTTACGGACGCGCGCCGTGTCCGGGGCGTAATGGATGAAGAAAGGCCGGCCGTCGTCATCAACTGCGCGGCGTTTACGAACGTCGACGGCTGCGAGAGCAAACGCGATTTATGCTTCGACGTAAACGGCCGGGGAGCGGGAAACGTCGCCGCGGCGGCCGCGGCGGCGGGCGCGCGCGTAATACACATAAGCACCGATTACGTCTTCGACGGCCGTTCGCGAGTTCCTTATAAAGAGGGCGACGGACCTGAGCCGCTGTCCGCTTACGGCGAAAGCAAACTCGACGGCGAAAAGCGCGTAGCGGCGACGGCTACCGAGCACGTTATCGTCCGCACGGCCTGGCTCTTCGGCGCCGGGGGCGCCAACTTCGTATCCAAAATAATCGCGCGCGCGAAGGAAGGCGAGCCGCTGGAAGTGGTAGACGACCAACGCGGGTCGCCGACGTACGCCGGCCACCTGGCGACGGCGTTGGCGAAACTCGTCGGCTTAGAATTCCGCGGCGTCCTGCACGTCGCCGGCTCGGGCGAGGCCAGCTGGTTCGACGTCGCCGGCGAGATTCTGCGTTTAACGGGTTATCGAGTACCGTTAAGGGCGATAGCCACCGCCGACCTCGAGTTGCCGGCGCGGCGGCCACGCTATTCCGCGCTCGACGCGTCGTTGTATATGGCCCTCACGGGCGAGGTTATGCCGCCGTGGCAAGAGGGCTTGGCGGCGTATCTACGCGAAATTGAGAAAGGGGAACCCGGTGCCGGTTAGGCCCGAAGACGCGGACCGCTTCGCGGCCGAGCGCGCGTTTCTGGTGGGCGTCGATTGGCGCCGCGCGTCGGCATTAACTTCCGAAGAGTCGCTTCTGGAGCTCGAGAATCTGGTGAGGGCGGCGGGCGCCGGGGTAGCGGGCGGCGTTATTCAAAAGCGTAACAAGGCCGACCCGGCGCTCTTGATAGGCCGGGGCAAGGCGGCCGAGGTCGCGGCCGAGGTCAAGGAAACGGAAGCGAACCTCGTCGTCTTCGACGAGCCGTTGACGCCAGCGCAGCAGCGCAACTTGGAAGAGGCGTTGGACGTTCGCGTCGTCGACCGGCCGACGGTGATTTTGGATATATTCGCCCAGCGGGCCCGCACGAACGAAGGCCGCCTGCAAGTGGAGCTCGCCCAGCTCGAGTACGAACTCCCGCGGCTGCGAGGGTGGGGCGGTGAGTTGAGCCGTACCGCGGGCGGCATCGGGATACGCGGCCCGGGCGAAACCAAGTTGGAGATCGACCGCCGGCGCGTGATGCGCAAGATATCGACGTTGAAGCGTAAGCTCAAGGACGTCTCCCGCCGCCGTTCGCTGGAAAGGGCGGGCCGGGCGGCGCTGCCGTTGGCGGCCATCGTGGGATATACCAATTCCGGGAAGACGACGCTCCTCAACCGGCTCGCCGGTTCGGAGGCGTACGCCGCCGACGTGCCGTTCGCGACGCTCGACCCGTTTATTAAGCGGGCGCGGTTGCCGTCGGGGCGAGTCGTATTGCTGGCGGATACCGTCGGCTTCATATCGAACCTCCCGCCGGACATCATAGCCGCGTTTCGCGCTACGATGGAGGAGATAACGCGGGCCGACGTTATACTCGTCGTCCGCGACGTGACCGCGGCGAACATAGAGGGCCGGGCCGAAGTCGTGGAGGACCTCCTAAGCGAGTTAGGGGCGCGCGAGAAGCGCCGGGTAGACGTATTCAACAAGGCCGACCTGGTACCGGATTTCGACGTAGGCCGTTACGAGCTGCTCGGCTTCGAGAACCCGGTGGCGATTTCGGCGGCTACGGGCGACGGGTGCGACCGATTGGTCGCGTTGATGGACGACGTTTTAGCGGGCGAGGGCGTCCGCGTAGTGGCGGAGCTTTCGCCCGGTCCCCTTTTAACCGAAGTGTACGAGCGCGGGCGGGTCCTGACGCGCGACGACCACGACGGCCGCGTTCGCGTCGTGGCGGACGTACCGGCGGAACTCGCGCGGCGCCTCGAGCCGTACGCGGCCGCCGACAAGGGCGTTCCGTAATGGCCGACAACGGCGAATTCGAAGTCACGATAGGGCTTGAGGTCCACGTCCAGCTGAAGACGGGCTCGAAGCTCTTCTGCGGGTGCGCGAGCGAGTTCGGCGCGGCGCCGAATACATTGACGTGCCCGGTGTGCTTGGGGTTGCCGGGGTCGTTGCCGGTAGTGAACGGCGAGGCGGTCCGGCTGGGCTTCAAGGCCGCCGTGGCGCTCGGGTGCACTACGCCGGCGCGGGTGTCTTTCGACCGCAAGAATTATTTTTATCCCGACCTGCCCAAGGGGTTCCAGATAAGCCAGCACTTCGGCGCGCTGGGTTACGACGGCGAGGTCGAGTATTGGGATGACGAAAGCTTCGGCGTCGTATCGGTGGAACGCGTACACCTCGAGGAGGACACGGCCAAAGCGGCCCACGCCGAGGCGTACGTCGGGGCGGACGAGACGTTGCTCGATTTCAACCGCGCGGGCGTCCCGTTGATGGAAGCAGTTTCCAGGCCGGTAATTAAATCGCCCGGGCAGGCGCGGCGTTATATCGTGGCCTTGCGGCACGCGCTCATTGATGCCGGCGTCTCGGATTGCGAATTCGAAAAGGGCGCCTTTCGCATCGATACCAACGTCTCCGTTAAAAGGGTCGGGGCGGAGAAGTTGGGCGAGCAGGTGGAGATCAAGAACCTGAACTCGCTGAAGGCCATGGAGGGCGCGCTCGAGTACGAGTTCGCGCGCCAGGTGAAGGCACTAAGGGACGGCGGTGAGGTGCAACGCGTCACGCTGCACTACGACGACGCCACCGGCAAAACGGTGCCCACGCGCGTCAAGGAATTGCGGGCGGACTACCGGTATTTCGCCGAGCCGGATTTACCGCCGCTCGAGATAACGGCTTCCTATATCGACGATTTGAAGGGAGAATTGGGCCCGGGCCCGGCGGCCCGAGTACGCGAGTTGCGGGAGCATTACGGCGCGACGGCGGCGGAGGCCGAGATGTTGGCCTTCGCGCCCGGCTACGCGGAGTTCCTGAAGGCCGCGGCGGCGGCGTACGGCGGCGAACCGCGCGCGGTCGTAAATTGGCTTGTCGGCGACGTTACGCGGGAGCTCAAGGAACGCGACGAGGTTCTCGGCGATACTAAGCTTACGCCGGCCGGCCTCGCGGCGCTATTACAACTCGTCGACGCCGGTGACGCCAACGTCCCCGCGGCGCGCGAGGTCCTGGCGGAATTGATGACCTTGGGCGGCGAACCGGCGGTTATCCTGGACGCCAAAGGGCTCCGTCAAATTTCGGACGCGTCGGATATAGAGAAGTTCGTCCGCGAGGCGGCGGCGGCGAACCCGAAGGCGGTCGTGGATATTAAGGGCGGAAAGGAGAAGGCGCGTCGCGCGCTGGTGGGGTACGTTATGAAGAAGACGCGCGGCCGCGCCAACCCGAAGATGGTGGACGAACTTATTACGAAGGTGTTGGCGGAATCGTAACGCGCGTCAGGCGGTTTCTTTCTTCATCTTCATTATGAGCCAAAGCTTTTCTTTCGTGTGAACCAAGACGAACGAGCCTTTTAGTTTCTCCCCATGTAAGTTGAAGACCAATTTTTTATCCTTGCGGTCCACGAGGTCGTACCGGCCCCGGTCCCATATCGAAACGGTCCCCGCGCCGTAAACCCCCTCCTCGATTTCGCCCTCGAAGCCGATGTAGTCGACGTCGTGGTCTTCGACCTGGACGGCGAGGCGCCTTTCGCCCGGTTTGGTTGAGATGCCCTTCGGCACGGCCCAGGACTTCAGGACGCCGTCCATCTCCAGCCGGAAATCGTAGTGATGGGTGCTGGCGTCGTGCTCCTGCACGACGAACCTGGCGGTGTCGCCGTTCTTCGTCTCCGTTCCCATTTTAACCTGACCCTTCAAAACCCCGACAGTGGTTACGCCGGGTTAACCGCCCCGGCCGCCGCGGTAGTGCCGGCCGCCTCCTCCGTCGTTTGTGAAGTAGACGCGGTCGCGGTCGCCTACGACGACGATCGCGGCGTCGCCCTCTACGGGGCAGGCGTACTCGCAGATGCCGCAGCCTACGCATTTATCGGCGATCACGTGCGGCTTCAAACGACCCCGACCTCGTAGTTCGATCGCCTTAGGCGAGGTGGGGCACATCTCCTCGCACACGTTGCAGTCTTCGTCCTCGACCCAGGGGAGACAGCGCGTACGGTCAACGACGGCGAGGCCGATTATTTCCTTTTTCTTCTGTTCTTCCGTCAACGTCTTTATGGCGTCGGTGGGGCATACTTGCGTGCACAGCGTGCACAGGTACTCGCAGTACCCCTTGCGGGGTACGAGCCGCGGCGTCCAAAGGCCCGTCAGCCCCGCTTCGAAGTGAACCGGCGCCAGCCCTTGCGTAAGGCAAACCCTTATGCACTCGCCGCACCGCACGCAGCGCGCGAGGAATTCGCTCTTCTCCTGGGCGCCGGGAGGCCGTATGAGGAACAGGTCGCTCTGGACCCGGCCGTCGGTTACGAGCACCGCGGGCGCGGCGACCAGGCTCGCGCCGGCGCTTACGAGAAAACCGCGCCGCGTAACGGCGGGCGCCCACGTCGTAGGGTTTTCGGGGGGCCTCGCGCGGCCGAAGCCGAAGGAAGTCGCGTCCCGCCGGCAAGCGGCCAGGCAATCCATGCAGAGGTTGCATTCGGCCTGGGCGGTGGCCTCGCCGCGGCCGCCGATGGCGCCCATCCGGCATACATTACGGCACCTCTTGCATTCGGTACATTCGGCGCCGGCGACGCGACGGCCGAACGGCGAAGCCCAACCGACGACGCTAAGCAGCGCGCCCGTCGGGCAGACGTACCGGCAGTAGAAGCGGCGACGTACGAAGCCGAGGAGTATCAATCCCGCCAAGACCGCGGCGACGACGATGTGCCCTGGGAAGAGCGTGACGTTTTCGGCGACGACGCGTTGCCGTACGGCGCTCGCGAACGATTCCAATCTCGGGACGTCGTACAAGAGTAACGTGAGCTTGTCGAGGCCGATGGAGGCGTACGGTATTATCGACGTCGCGAGGGTGCGGGGGAATAGCGCGAGCGGGTCAAACCAACCGGCGAGCGGGATGCCGAACGCGGCGAATACCACCAGCGCTACGAGCAGGAGGATCCGCCACCGTCGGTGGCTGACTTTTTCGCCCTCGCGCCGGCGTTTGCGAAATACTTTGGCGATGACGAAGTCGCCGGCGTCGAGCAGCGCGCCCACCGGGCAAACCCAACCGCAGAAGGCCCGGCCGAGCAGCAGCGTCAACGCCACGACTATGAGCGCGGGCCAGAAGGCCGTTATGACCGCGCGGCTCGCGGCCATAGCCGTTGCCGCCAGAAGCGGCGAGAAGCGGGGAATTATGTCGTACGGGAGGTCAGCTTCGAGGGGGTAGTTCGTCGCGACGATTAAAACGCACGCCGCGCCGAAGAACGCAACCTGGCTCAATCGGCGGAACCATTCCCAACCGCCCGGAGGCATATTTAGGCCGTGACCTTGGAGACGTTCATACGCTCGACGTCCGCGGTGCCGAAGTCCCGCTTGCGGGCTTCTTTAACGACGCCGAGGTCCGTGGGCTCGAGGCCGAAGAGGGTGGTAGCGTAGGCGTCGGCGGCGGTCACGTCCGTCGTTACGATGAGCTTGTCAAGGCGCTTCACGTAACCTAATTCGCCGCCGGTTGGGCCGTTGGCGGTCATAATGCGCGTGGCGTCGATGACGGTAAGCGTCGGCGTTACCACTTGGGCCAGGTCGACGAGCTTTTGGTTTATGCGCTGGTGCCAGCGGCCGCGGTTCTCGACCAGTATCCCCAACAGGTTTTTCATCCCGAGGGTGAGGCGGGAGAGGGAGTGGTCTTTGGCAATCGGGACGTTGATTATTACGTCCGTGTCCAGGACGTCGGCGTAGACCTCGGCTTTTTTTACGGCGACGCCGTTCGGGATATTTACGGTTTTTCCCAGCGCGGTGTCGACGTACGAGACTTTCGCGCCGGCGTCGCGGGCCGCGTCGGCGATGCCGCTCGAGTCGTAGCTGCGGCGGCAGTTGGCGCACGTGTTGTCGTAGACCTTAACCTCGCCCGCGCCGGCGGCAAGGCTGAGCTCGACCAACGCCGCGACGACGAACGGGTTGGTGGTGGCGCCGTACTCGGGGGCGCGGTCCCAGGCGATGTTCGGTTTGACCAGTACGCTGTCGCCGCCCTTGATATATTTCTTCAGGCCGCCCAGTTTATCGAAGGCACGGGTCAGTAGCGTCTTGTAGGCCGTGCCCTCGCAGACTATAACGTCGGCGGTTTTTAGGGGGGCGTACGGCCACACGGCCTCGTCCGCCCCGAACGCTTCGCGGCTTAAAAGGGCCGCGGCGCCGGCGGCGAGCCCCAAATCCCGGAAGAATTCGCGTCTATTTATCCCCATATACTATCCCCTTATTTAGTTATATTGTTGGTTTAACAGGTGTTAGCGCGGGGTGGATAAAGTCATACAATGTTATATAATGGCATACTATACTAAATAAGTCAACTTATATCACTTAAACCGATTACGGTTGTTTAGCGTTTCGCTCCTCCTCGCGGCGACCCCGGAAGAATTCCTGCAGCAAAGCGGCGCATTTCTCGGCGAGGACGCCGCCGCGAACGGCTAGGCGGTGATTGAACGGCGCCGCGGGGACGTCGACGACGGAGCCGCAGCCGCCGAATTTCGGGTCCGCCGCGCCGAAGACGACGCGGCCCAGACGCGCCAGGACCGCGGCGAACGCGCACATGGGGCAAGGCTCGAGCGTTACGTAGAGCGTGCATCCGCTCAGCCGCCAATCGCCCGCGACGCCGCTCGCTTTTCGCAGCGCCTCGAGTTCGGCGTGGGCTACGGCCTGGCGGGTGGCTTCGGTTCGGTTCCGGCCCCGGGCGATGACGCGGCCTTCCGATACGATTACGGCCCCGACCGGGACCTCGCCGTCGGCCCCGGCTTCTACGGCGGCGGCCAGGGCTTCCATCATGAAACGTTCGTCGTCTTCCTCTTGCGGCATAGCGTCGGCGTTTCGTTTGCTTTTGATTATGCCGAAATTATATGATAACCTCGCGACGTTATGTTAAGGAAAACCGCGTTGGCCTTATGTATTGCGGCGTACGGCGGCGGTGCGGCGGCCGACGACGACTACCCCTATTATTATAAGCTCGAGCCGCCGGCTGAAGAGCGTTACGCCGGCAGCGAAACGGTTACCGCCGGCGGGTACGTCCCCGTCCTCGCGCGCGAGTTCGCCGGGACGGCGCGCGTTCTGGACGGCGAGGTCTTGCGTAATAGGGGATATTTGTGGTTGGGCCGGGTCTTGGAGGAAGAGGCCGGCATCTACGTCGAGTACGTTCCGGGGCGCGAGGGCCCGACGATGACGCCGCGTTTCCGGGGCTCGAGCGGCCGGGAGGTGTTGCTGCTCGTGGACGGCGTTCCGGTGAACGACCTCGCCACCGGCTGGGCCGACTTGAAGGTTTTCCCGATGGAGGCGGTCGCGAGGGTGGAGGTTATAAACGGGCCGGCGTCGTTCCGGTTCGGCGACCGGGCCGTCGCGGGCGTCGTCAACGTCGAGACGATGAAGGGCCCGCGCGAATCGGCGCGCGCGCTGCTATCGGCGTCCGACGGTTCTTTCGATACCGAACGTTACCGCTTCAACTTCGGCATGACGGTGCGGGGGATAGACCTCTTCGCGAGCGGCAATCGCATACTTACGGCGGAACCCAACACCCGCGACCGCGACACCTCCACCAACGTCGACGGCCGCGTGGCTCGGCGTTGGGGCGAAGTCGGCGAATTGGACGTCTCCTACGGCCATTACGCGTCCGACGAGAGCGTGCTGCCGCCTTGGCAGTGGGAAGAATACCGCTCTCGGTTAACGGCCCCCAAAGCGCCCGGGTTACAGAAGGGCTGGCAAGACCGGCTACGCGCGGCCGGCCGGCGGCGCTGGGGCGCGGGCGATTTACGCGCGCGCGGATACTACGTTACGACGCGGAGTTGGTTCCACGAGGCCGAGGAGCGGCGGCTGCATCAAACCCGGGCTTATGAGGAGGGCGGCGGCGTTTCGTACACGTTGCCGCACGCCGCCGGCGGCGCGTTTACGGTGGAGGCGGCCGGCGGCCTCCGCGGCGAGGCCGACGCGGGAGAAAAGGCCGTTCTCGTATCGGGCAGGGTTTTAGAAGAAATCAGGCCCGCGGGCGGCGTTTACCTGGCGGCCGGGACGAGCTACGACGCGCTGGCGGGCGTCGGCGGCGCGTTTAGCCCTCGCGTCGCGGCGTCGGCGTTGCTGGCGCGAGCCGTTAAGTTCTACGGGTCTTTGAACGGCGGCGTACGGCTTCCCGCGGCGGCGGAATTGGGAAGGCGCGAGGAGGTAACGCGGGAACTCGGTTATGAAGCCGGGGCGCGCTTTTACCGCACAAACGTCGCCGAGGCCGGCCTGGCGTATTTCTACAACCGCGGCAAGGACGTCTACCTCGACGGGGAAGGGTTGTGGACGGCCGAGCTTACGCGCCGGGGCGTGGAGGCCTCGGCCGAGGGTAAGCTGCCGCCGTGGTTCGATTGGGGCGCGAGCTATTGTTTAACCGATGCGGTGCGCGCCGGCGGCGAGGAAGTAGGGTTCGTGCCGCGGCATCGCGCCTTCGGCAAGTTGGGATTCCAAAAAGGTTTTCTCAAAGATGATTTAAGGCTGCGGGCCGAGGCTCGCCTCGAGTACACCGGCATAAGGCGCAACGTCGCGCCGGAGTCGCCGGAGTACGTCGTCGAGCCGTATCCGTACTTCAAGATACCTTACCGGTACGAGCTGCCGGCGTACTGGCAAGTAGGCGCGCACTTCTCCGTCGCGGTGGTCTCGTTTCAGCTATACTGCAACCTCGAGAACATAAACGGCGCGCGCGACTACGTGATACGGCCCGGCTACTCGGTACCGCGGCGGATGCGGACGTACGTGGGATTTAACTGGACGTTGTTCGACTGAACGGAGGAAGACGAGATGAGATGGGTGGCGATATGGCTTTCGTTCCTGACGTTGTTGTACGTAATTAATTTGATAGGCGACTTCTTACAGGCGCGGCGCATCCGCGCGCTGGAGGAGCGGATAAAGAAGCTGGAGGGGGCCGCGGGTTAGTCGTTCTCCCGCCGAAGCTTGAGATGGAAGAAGCGGCCTTGAGGCCGCTTTTTTATTCGAACTTTATAAGGTGCTTAAGGCCCGGGGCGCCGCGCGCCAGAAGGTCCGGCAAGTCTTCTACGGGGTGGATTTCCTCAATAAGCGGCGTGGGGTCGACGCGGCCTTCGCTTATCATCCTCAACGCCGGCGCGAACGGCCCGCAGCGGTTCCCGGCCACCGTAACCTCGTTAATGACCGCCGGCGCGAGGTCGACGTTGTACGGGTCCGCGACGGTGGTCTTAAGGACGACGGTGCCCCGCGGCCGTACGTAGCGGAGGGCGTGCTGCAAGCCGTCGGCGGCGCCGGTGCACTCTACCACCACGTCGTAGTGGCCGTCGGGCGCCTCGTCGGGCCGCAATATGGGGACGGCGCGGCCCATAGCGGCGAGCTTGTCGGCGCGGCCGGGGTGATGGCCCACGACGGCTACCGCGGCGCCGCTCAGGCTTATCACTTCCGCGACCAGCAGGCCGATCTTGCCGTCGCCCACGACCGCTACCTCGTACGTCGGCGGGACGTGGGTCAATTCGACGACGTTGACCGCGGCCGCCAGCGGCTCCACGAAGACCGCTTTTTCGTCGGGTACGTCGTCCGGGATTTCGTGCAGGTTAGCCGTCGGCAACATTATGTATTCGGCGAAGCAGCCGTCGCGGCCGTTGATGCCCAACACCGTTCGGTACGTGCAATGGTTGCCCCGGCCTTGGATGCAATGGCTGCAAACGCCGCAGGCGCAGTTGATCTCGCCGACGACGCGCTTCCCGAGCCACGCCTCCGAGCCGCCCTCGACGACCCCCACGAACTCGTGGCCGGGGACGCCTTCGAACGACATGTATCCCGACGCCAGTTGGACGTCGGTGTCGCACACGCCGGCGTACCGGACCTTGACTATGACTTCGTCGCGTTCCGGCGCGGGTTTGGCGTACGACGCGTCCAACGAAAGTTTCCCGCCTTTGACGACAACGGCTTTCACCGCGACCCCCTATTCTTTCGGGTTGCCACCTGAGCCTTTCAGTAAACGTTTATAATATGAACCGCTGGTATAGAGCGCCGTGCGGCATATAGGTCGGAGCAACAGCGTGTCAAAGAGCAACGGTAACGGCCACTTGACGGCCACCGACCACGCCGCCACAAGGAACGCCAGCATATTTAATCGGTGAAGCGGTATTTGATGAGGGCCCAGAGCGCCGGTATGCCGTCGAACCAGGTTATCTTTTTACCCTCGTCGTAATCGCGGCCGTGGTACGAGATAGGCATCTCGTAGACGCGGAGTTTTTTCTGTTTGAAAACTTTGGCCGTTATCTCCGGTTCGAAGTTGAAGCGGTCCGATTTGATGTCGACGTTTTTTATAACGGCGGCGCGAAACGCTTTGTAGCAAGTTTCCATGTCGGTGAGCATGGTGTCGTAGAGGACGTTCGTGACGAGAGTCAGGAACTTGTTGCCGAAGTAATGGACGACTTTGAATACGCGGTGGGTCCCCAGGAAGCGCGAGCCGTAAACGACGTCGGCGTACCCGTCGACGATAGGTTGGACCAGCGCGGGGAATTCTTCGGGCATGTACTCGAGGTCGGCGTCCTGGATGACGACGATATCGCCGGTGCATTTCTCGACGCCGGTCCGTATCGCGGCGCCTTTACCGCGGTTCTTCTCGTGGTAGCAAACCGTTACGCCGTCGGCGCCGTTCTCTTTCGCGAGGACGTCGCGCGTGCCGTCGCTCGAGCCGTCGTCCACGACGACGACTTCTGTGTCGAAGGGCAGCGCGCGGCAGCGGTCGATTATTTCCTTGACCGTGGCTTCTTCGTTGAAAACCGGGATGATGATGGATAGTTTCATGATTCCGCGCTACCCAAAGGCGCTTGTGCCGGACGGCTCCCTTCCAGAAAATATAAGCTATGCCGCGCCGGCCGTCAACGGTTTTTCGCTAGCGGGTTTGGCACCGGACGAAATGGCCGACGGACCGGTCGTACTTCTTCTCCGCGGCGGCGTCGAAGCAGCACGCGGGCAATTCCCCCGCCGCGCGGTGGTACGAAATGCAGTCGCAACAGCGGCCTTTCCTGCTACACGGCTCGTACGTGCAATTACAAGAAACCAGGTTGTCGTTCACCTTGCACTCCGCCATCTCGGGAGACACCTCTTATTATTTGTTGTTGTCTAAAGGTAGTATTTATTTTATGATGGCGCGATGTCTTATCTAGAGCTTCAAAAAACGGTGATCTACGGGCCCATCGCGTCTCGACGGCTGGGGCCCTCGTTGGGCATAAACGTATCGCCCACGGTCGCGAAGATCTGTTCGTTCGATTGCATATACTGCCAGTACGGCCCGACGACGTACCACGTTCCCTCGAGCAGGGGTTTCAACCATATGCTGCCGCCCGCCGCGGAAATCGCCGGCGCTCTCCGCGACGCGCTCGGGTCGATTCCGGCCCCGAATTACGTAACTTTCTCCGGGAACGGCGAGCCTACGCTGCACCCCGAATTCCCGGCGACGGTCGAGGCCGTGCGGGCGGTCCGCGACGAGCTGTGCCCCACGGCGAAGCTGGCGGCGCTCTCGAACTCCAGTACCGTCGACCGCCCGGAGATACGGGCCGCCCTCGCTTCGTTGGACGCGCCCATCATGAAGTTGGACGCCGGCTCGGCGGAGCTCTTCGCCGCGGTCAACGTGCCGGCGGCCGGCGTATCGTTCGACGCTATTTTGGAAGGGCTCGCCGCTTTGGATAATTTTACGGTCCAATCTTGCTTCGTCGCCGGCGACGCGGGAAACGCCGACGACGGCGCGGTGGCCGATTACGTAAGCGCGGTAGCGGCGGTGAAGCCGTCGGCGGTCCAGGTCTATACTACCGACCGTCCCGTAGCGCGGCCCGGCGTTCAGATGGTCCCCCGCGAGCGGCTCGCGGCCATAGCGCGCCGCGTGTGCGAGGAGGCCGGCGTCCCGGCCGAAATATATTAAGCCCCCCGATTGCCGCTTAGCCGCCGCGAAGCCCTCGCGGCTTTTTCGTTTTCTTGTTCACCCGGTCGACGATCTGGCCGTCACGCAGTACGATGGTGCTTCGGGCTTTGGCCGCGACGTCGGGGTCGTGCGTTACGACTATGACCGTCTTGCCTTCGTCGTTTATGTGTTGAAACACGGCCAGTATTTCGTCGCCTATCTTGGTATCGAGGTTTCCGGTGGGCTCGTCCGCCAGCACGACCGAGGGGCGGTTGACGAGCGCCCGGGCGATGGCGACGCGCTGCCGTTCTCCCCCCGACATTTCGTTCGGTTTGTGGTGGCCGCGTTTCGCGAGCCCCACCGCCTCCAGGACCTCGGCGGCGCGTCGGCGGCGTTCCTCGGGCGGGATGCCGGCGTATATCAGCGGGAGCTCGACGTTTTTGGCCGCGGTGGCGCGGGGGAGGAGGTTGAACGTCTGGAAGACGAAGCCTATTTCGCGGTTGCGGATGGCGGCCAGTTCGTCTTCGGTGGCCGCCGCCACCTCCTGGCCGTTCAAGTGGTAGGAGCCGCCGGTCGGGACGTCGAGACAGCCGATGATGTTCATCAACGTCGATTTGCCGGAGCCCGACGGCCCCATAATGGCGGCGTATTCTCCTCGCCGGACGTCGAAGTTAATGTCTTTAAGCGCGACGACGTCTTCGCCGCCCATGTGGTAAATTTTAACTATGTCGCGTAATTTTATGAGCGGCTCGGCCATTACGTTTGCTCTTCTTCCGTCGGCTCCTTCTTCTCCAGCCGGACCAGGTCGCCGTCGTTCAGGCGGCGCAGCGTTTTGTACGGGCCGACGATGATAGTCTCGCCGCCTTTTAGGCCCTTCTTGATTTCCACGTACCGGTCGCCCATAATGCCCGCTTCCACGCGGACGAAGCGGGCCCGCTTTACGAACGGCTTCTCGTCGTCGAAAACGAAGACGCCTTTCACGTAGTCGGTGCGGAATAAGTCCGATTGCGGCTTGGCTTTTTCCTTGGGTTTCTCGCGGTCGCCGCTTTTTCCGGCGCGCGCCTCCTCCCACTCCGTAACGGTTTCGCGGGTGCGCGTAACGAGCGCTTGGATGGGGATGGCGGTTACGCCTTCGGCCTCGGCCGTAATGACGTCCGCGGTCGCGGTCATCCCCGGGCGGAGCGCCGACGTATCGCCGGCGAGTAAGACTTTGACTTCGAAATCGGCGGAGGTCTTTTCGTCGGTGGTAGTGAACACCGATTCCTTGGCGCTGGAGGCGATCTCGATGACTTCTCCCCGGTATATTTCGTTCGGGAAGGCGTCTATAGTTACCGAGGACGGGTGCCCCAGCTCGACGTTGACGACGTCGGTTTCGTCGACGTCGGCCACGACCTGCATGGCGGCCAGGTCCGCCACCGTGACCATTACCGTGCCGGGCGTGTTGAGCGTGCCCACGACGGTGAACTCGCCCTCCTCGACGTTGAGCGCCGTTACGACGCCGTCGAGGGGAGAGGTGTAGATCGTTTTATCGAGCGAATCTTTGGCCTGAACCAAAAAGGCCCGCGCCCGTACGACGTTGTCTCGAGCCAGCTCGTGTTCGGTCCGTTCGGCTTCGAATTGGGTGTTGGCGAGGTCGTACTGTTCGCGCGATATGAGATGCTTGTCGTATAGTTTCTGCTTGCGGTCGAAGACTTCCCGGGCCGTGTTCCATTTCGTTGCGGTGAGCTCCAGGCTGCGGACGGCGCTCCGGTAGGCCGCGCCCGCCTCGTCGCGGGTGGCGCGGTATTGCGTTTGCTCGAGCTCCAACAGGATATCGCCTTTGGCTACCCGTTCGCCTTCTTCGACGAAAATCTTCGTCACCTTGCCCATGATGTTGGCCGAGATGTCGACGCTCACGCGGGGGTCGACGGTAGCCGGGCCGGATACGTACGACGTGATGTCCGCGCTCGTGACGGTATCCACCCGGACGGGGGGGACCTGTTGGCGTTTGGAGTTGGTGACGAGCAGCGGGCACGAGATTAATATGAGCCATATTATAACTACCAGGGCCCACCGCACTTTGGTCATACGGATTTGGCGTTTCATCTCGAGTACCCCTTAGGGCGCGAATTGATACGGCGTCCGCCGGCCCCCGGTTGAGGCCCGCAGCCTACGTCGGGTCGAAGGATTAAAAGGGCCGTAGGCCGTGAACGAACGGTAAAACGCCGCTAATATTTCAGTTGGCCCAACGCGCGCTTCAGGTCGAAGTCGGCGATGAGGAAGTCGTATTTCGCTTCGACGAAAGCGTTTTGGGCTTCGACGAACCGGGCCTGGGCGTCGGTCAGCTCGAGGGTGGAGGCGCCGCCGAGCGCGTAAAGTTCTTGGACGATGGTGAATTCCTCTTCCGCGGCGGCCGCGGTCTTCTCCGCTACAGTGACCGTCTCGGCTTGCTTCTTGTATTCGTAGTAGGCCGTTGTAACGTCCAACGCCACGGCGTCGCGTAGTCGGTCGTGCGCCACGCGGACGGTCGCCGCCGCGGCCCGGGCGCGGTCTACGTTGGCTTTGGTCGAAAAACCGTCGAATAGGTCCCACGACGCGGTCGCGCCCACGGTCCACTCGTCGAAGTCGTTCCATGTTTCGCGGGAGGGGGAGTTGACGTCGTTCCAGGCGTAGATGGCGGACGCCGCCAGCGAGGGGAACCACCCCGCCCGGGCGGACCGTACGCCGAGGTCGGCGACGCGCTTTTCGGCGTTCGTTCTGGTCACGTCCGGGCGGCGGGCCATGGCTTGCTCGGTCAGCTCGGCCGGGGAGGGTAATTCCCGCGGTTCGAAACCCTCGACTTCGGCGAAGGTGAGGTTGTCGTCCGGTTCCATACCGGCGGCGTTGAAGAAAGCCAGCCGCGCGGTTTCGACGGCCGCTTCCGCGGCGATCGACGCCGTTTCGTCTACGCCCCGCCGGACGACGGCCTTGAGGTATTCCGCCCGCGAGATCGCCTCGGACTCGTATTGGGCCGACGCGAGCTCCTCGTTATTGCGGCCGGCCTCGAGCGAAGTGTCGGCGACGTTTTTCAAACCCTGCGCTTTTAATACGGCCAGATAGGCGCGGGCGATTTCGACGACCAGCGATTGGCGCTGTTCAACGCGGGCGGCCTTGCCGGCTCGAGCCGACGCCCGCCCCGACATGACGCCCCATATCAACCTGCCGCCGGCGAACAACGGTTGGTCCAACCGGCCCTGGGCGTAGTAATAATGTATGGGCGGCCTGTAGCCGGGTATTTCGTAGCCGCCCACGCGGAACGCCTCGCGGTCGAAGTAACGCGAGCCGGAGTAGGACAAGTTCGCCGCGGGGAGGACGCCGCCCCATCCCTGGTAGAGGTCGGCTCGGCCGTACAGGTACGCGGCCTCCGCCGCCGCGGCCGCCGGGCTCCGGGCGAGCGCGAAGTCTATCGCCTCCTCGAGCGTAAGCTCCGAGGCGTGCGCGCCGGCGGCGACCACAAGAAGCGCGGATATGAACGTAACGGCCTTCATAATATGTATTATAACTCTTTTTAGTAAATTACGTTATTTTACCAAAAAAAGTTGCCCAAGACAAGTTATACCGGAAAACGGTGCCGTTACGCGTTATCGGGCCTTCGACCCGTTATTATCGTGTTTTTCGGGGTAAAAAAGCCGCCCTCGTGGACGGCTTTCGCGTAGGCCTGATTTTAGCGGTTGCTATTCCTTCGCCTTTTCGTCGCGGCACTCGCGCGGCGGCAACTCGCCGCAGCGTATGAGGAGGTCCTCCCAGTCGCGGTCGACGTCGGCCTGGATCTCGGCGACGAGCTTGGGGTGGCCGCCGTCGTCGAAAAGGTGCTTGAAACGGCCCTGGAACTTCAACCAATCCTCGACGGGCAATTTTTTCCGGGGTTTATAGGTAAGCTTCCACTGGTCGTCGACTATTTCGTAAAGCGGCCAGAAGCAGGTGTTGGCGGCGATGCGGGTTACCTCGAGCGTTTCCTCGGGGGCGTGGCGCCAACCGCGATGGCAGGGCGAGAGGACGTTGATGAAGGAGGGGCCGTCGGCGGCGAGCGCTTTCTCGACCTTACGCACCAGGTCCATGAAGGCGTGGGGCGCGGCCTGCGCCGCGTACGGGATGTGGTGCGCCGCGACGATGGCGGTGAGGTCTTTACGGCGTTGGATTTTACCCGGGATTAATTTACCGTGCGGGGCGGTGGTGGTAGAAGCGCCCTTGGGCGTGGCGCCGGAGCGCTGAATGCCGGTGTTCATGTAGGCCTGGTTGTCGTAGCAGACGTAGAGCATCTTATGGCCGCGCTCGAGCGCACCCGATAACGCCTGCAGGCCAATATCGTACGTGCCGCCGTCACCGCCGAAAGCGACGAAATGGAAATCCTTGGCCAGCTTGCCTTGTTGTTTGAATACGCGGTAGGCCGTCTCCACGCCCGAAATAGTCGCGGCGACGTTTTCGAACGCGTTGTGGATCCAGGGGACTTTCCACGACGAGTACGGATAAAGGGTCGTCGCGACTTCCAGGCAGCCGGTGGCGTTGCCGATTACTACCGGCCCGTCGGCGGCGAGCAGGACTTGCCGGGCGACGATGGCGGCGCCGCAGCCCGCGCACAGCCGGTGGCCGCCGGTAAAGCGTTCTTCGCGGTGAGATAATTCCTTAAGCGTAGTCATCTATACACTCCTTAAGAGTTCCGACTGCAGTCCCTTAACGTACGCCGAGGTAGCCCACGTGCTGTTCGATTTTGCCGGTTTGGGCTACGCGGAGGCCCTCTTCAAACGCTTGCTCGAGGAGGTCGGGGCCGGTGTCGCGGCCGCCGAGGCCGTAGATGTAGTTTATGGCCAACGGCCTATCGGGGACCTCGTAGAGCGCGCTCCGCACCTCCATAAAAGTGGGCGAGCCGAACGCGCCGAACGACGCGACGCGGTCGCACACCACGACGCATTTCGTCTTGCCGAGGGCGTCGGCGACTTCGCGGTGGGGGAACGGGCGGAAGGTCCTCAGCTTCATAAGGCCGACGGATTTGCCCTGCTCGCGCAGTACGTCCACGACGTAGCGCGCCGTCCCGGCGGTGGACCCGAGCGCCACCATTATGACGTCGGCGTCGTCGGCTCGGTACGTTTCGACCGGGCCGTAGCGGCGGCCGGAGAGCTTTTCGTACTCGGCCGCGGCGGCGGCGAGCGCCGCGGGCGCCTGTTCCATACCCTCGAGCTCCTGGCGCTTGTGCTCGAAGTAATAATCGTGGAAGTCCAACGGCCCGACGGTGAACGGTTTCTCGTCCAGGAGCAAGGCGTACGCCGGTTTGTAGGGGCCGATGTAATCCCTGATCACGTCTTCGGTGAGCGTCTCCACGACTTCCATGGTGTGGCTAATGATGAAGCCGTCGTACATAACCATCGCCGGCAGAAGGACGTCGTGGTTCTCCGCGGCCTTTATGCCGATAAGCCACAGGTCGTACGCCTCTTGCGGGTTTTCGGCGTATATTTGTATCCAACCCGCGTCCCGGCCGCCCATGGAGTCGGAGTGGTCGCAGTGGATGTTGATGGGCCCGGACAGGGCGCGGTTCACGACCGCCATGGTGATGGGGAGGCGCAACGAGGCGGCGATGTAGAGGACTTCCCACATCAGCGCGAAGCCGTTGGCCGAGGTGGCCGTCATGGTGCGGGCGCCCGCGGCCGCGGCGCCGATGCAGGCGCTCATGGCGGAGTGCTCGCTCTCGACCGTTATGAGCGCGGTATCGACGTCGCCGTCGGCGACGTATTGCGCGAACGTCTGCATAAGTTCGGTCTGCGGCGTAATAGGGTAAGCGGCTACGACGTCGGGGTTGACCTGTTTCATAGCGAACGCGCTCGCGTCGTTGCCCGTGAGCGGCATTTTTATTTGTCGAACGGGTGTTTTGCCCACAGCGGTCTCCTATTTCTGTTCGTCTAGTACCATCTCGATGGCTTTTTTCGGACACTCGGCGGCGCAAATGCCGCAACCTTTACAGTGAACGTAATCGAAGCCGACCATTTTCTCGTCCTCGATACGGATCGACGTGTCCGGGCAGAAAATCCAACAAATAAGGCAGTTGTTACAAGCTTCCGGATTCAATACCGGCTTAAACGTTCGCCACGAGCCGGTCTCGTACTCGTCGGCGTTGCCGGCCTCCGTGATCAAGCCGCCCAGCGGTACTTCTTTCCAGCCTTTCTTTTTCTCCATCTTTACGTTGCCTCCGGTTATTAACTGGCGGCGCCGCGCACCTCGTCGTACGCCCTCTTTACCGCGGCGACGTTATCGGCCACGATTTTCTCGGATTTCGCGCCGAACTTCTTTTCGAACGTTTCGTTGACCCAGGGCAATTCGACCAGGCCGACGACTTTTACCAAGGCGCCCATCATCGGCGAGTTGGGCATGTCGCGACCCATCGTCTCGAGCGAGATTTTCTTGGCGTCCACGACGAACACTTGCTCTTTGTCTACCCCTAATTGGGCGGCGAGCTCGGCGGGGTCGTGGGAAGAATTTACTAGGACTTTGCCGCCTTTTTTCAACCCCTCGGTCACGGCGACGGTCCCCAAGAGGGATGGGTCCAATACTACGACTACGTCCGGTTCCGTGATGAAGTTGTGGAGGTAGATGCGGCCGTCGCTGAGGCGAGTAAAGCCTTGAATCGGCGCGCCCGAGCGCTCGGGCCCGTAATCGGAAAAACCTTGGACGTATTTACCGCCCTCGTACGCCGCCTCGGCGAACAACATCGCAGCGGTTTTAACGCCCTGGCCGCCGCGGCCGTGCCACCGGATTTCGACGATTTTATCCGGCAATTCGTATCACCTCGCTAGGTTTAAATTTTACGTTCGACGTCGCGCGAAAGGGTATAAAAGCGACCGGTGTGCGGACTCGGCCTTTCCGCGACGCCGCTGATCGGCTTGGGTAACCGTATAATTTTACGTTTGGAGGGTATTTTATAACGCTATCCGGTAAAGTAATTTAGTTCGGCCGCTTCTACTCTTTTTAATATTATAACATAAAGTCGGTTTAGGTAGAAAACGTTTTTTATAAAAGCTTATCGGCGTTCCGGGTCGAAAGCCGGCGGGGCGACGAACCCCTTTTCCCTTGATTATTTCGGGTGAAACCTTTATATTAAAACCGTTACCGATAGACAAGGTGGAGATATGAGAATAGCTGTGCGTTTAGTATTTTTAGCCGCGACGGTATGCGCGTTGACGGCCGCTACCGCTTCAGGCCGCTTCGGCGAGATAGTAGCTTCCTTCCCCGCGCCTGCGCCGAAACCCGTCGCGCTCACCTGGGCGAACGGCAACGCCTACTGCTTTTGCCAAACGGCTCCGTACCTGATTTGGAAGGTCGGCCCCGGCAACGGGAAGGTGCTCGGTTCTTTCAAGTTCGCGAAGGCCGGCCCCGATACCGCCGGTTTGGCGTACGACGGTAAATACTTCTGGGTCGGGAACAAGGCGACCGACTATATTCACCGGTTCGAATGGGGCGGCGGCGTAGTCTCCTCTTTTAAGGCGAGCTGGAACTTCGGCCAGGGTCTTACGTGGTCCGGCTTCCATTTATGGGGCACGGAGAAGGGTAGTCAGTGGTCCCACCCGTACTACCAAATGCGTATCGACGGCCGCTTAGTAAAATCGTACTCGGCTCTTTACGAGCTATACGACCTTGCCTGGGACGGGGCGAACCTTTGGGGGCCGGAGTACGACGACGTTACGAAAAACTATCGGGTCGTCGGTTTCGAACCGGTGAGCGGTACCGTGGCCGGTTCGTTCGCGACGCCCGCCGACGAACCCTGGGGGGCGGCGTACGACGGTAGGTACCTGTGGGTCAGCACGCTGGCGAACGATGGCCGTTTGTGGAAAGTCGATTTAAGGGGCGTGGCCGTCGAGCCCAGGTCGTTGGGTCGCGTTAAGGCGTTATTCAGATAGAGTGAAACCGAGACGAACGAGCCGGGCGGCGACGCCCGGTTTTTTGCTTAGTACCCGTTTGGCGCAAGGTTAGGTTATTTTCCTATTTCCTGCCGCCCGGCGATAGCCTTCGCCAGCGTAACTTCGTCGGCGAAGTCGAGGTCGCCGCCCACGGGCAGACCCCGGGCGATACGCGTGACTTTGACGTCCAGCGGTGACAGCAGCTTGGCGATGTAGTAGGCCGTGGTATCGCCTTCGACGTCGGGGTCGGTCGCGACTATCACCTCGACGGCCTGGTGGCTCTGGGTCCGGCTCACGAGTTCCGCCATCCGCAGTTGGTCGGGGCCTATGCCTTCCAACGGCGATATAACACCCATAAGGACGTGGTAAACGCCATTGAATTCGCCGGTGCGCTCGACGAGGTTGATATGGGACGGTTCCTCCACGACGCATATAAGGCGGCGGTTGCGGGTGTCGTCGGCGCATACGTTGCAACGTTCCCCCTCGGTCAGGTTGCCGCATTCCCGGCACGGGTTTACGTGCTCTCTGACTTCGTTGAGAAGTCGAGCCAAGTTTTCGACGTACCCTTCGGGGGCTTTCAGGAGGAAGAAAGTCAGCCGTTGGGCGGTTTTGCGGCCGACGCCCGGCATCTTGGTCAGCTCGTTAACGAGCATATCGATTAATTTGCTTTGTCGCGCCATCAAACCTTTCCCGTCCGGCGGCGGTCGGGTTGCCGTCTCAATACGGGTCGTAACGGGTGTAAAGGGCGGCCTTGCGGCCGCCCCTGGTTTCCATTTACCCGCGTGAGTTGAGGGTTAAGCGGAGGGTTGTTCAGGTTCGGAGGGCGGCGTCGGCGTCGGTGCCGGCCCCGCAGGCTTCTTCTTCTTTTTGGTCAGCAGTACGATGATTACGATGATTATAACGATTACTATTATGACGCAGAGGATGATGCCGATAATAACGGCGATTTTGCCGCCGGCACCCGGCGCGGCCGCTTTGTAGGTCGCCGTCATCTCGGTGTCGGTATTGATGAGTTTATCCAGGGAGTATTCCCATTTGACGGTATTGCCGGTAGCGGTGCCGTTGTTTTCGACGACCTCGGCGGGGGCGTTCAAAATATAGTTGAATTTATAATCGGAAAGTTGGGACGGGTCCTCGATGTCCATTTTTAGTTGGACGAGTTGCTTAAAGACCTGCGTGTCGCCCGCCGTGTCGAGGGAGAACGTTTGTTTGAGCTTCTCGCCCTCGAGGGCGAAGACGCCGCGGCCGTTCAGGTCCGTGATGTTGTTGAAGTCGATGTAGTAGGTGGCCTCGGGGACGCCGGCGTCCGTTTCGCCGATTTCGATGTCGCGGACCGTGACGGGCGCGCCCTCGTATTCCGCCATAATCTCTTTCTCGGTGAACGATAGCTTGGGCGCGGCGCTCAAGTCGAGGCTGCCTTCCCCTTCTTTTTCTTCGCCGGTGCTTCCGCCCGTCCGGTCGTACCTAATTTTTATCGTCCCCGAACCGTCGGTATTTAGCGTAAGCTCCTGGTCGTAGTTTATGCAGCCGGCTACTATGACCAGAGCTACCGCGAGGGCCGCGAGGCCCGCGATTTTGAAACGCATAAAAATTTCCTCCTAATTTATGAAAACGTTTTGGAGCGTTAATGTACTTTACGCGCCTCGGCCCCGCTATCGCGCCGTGGCGCTCCCGACTAGCGCGATTCTAACAACGGACGCCTCACCTGTCAACCGCAATTTCCGTCCGCGGCGGGCATCACTCCTTTAGCGACGCAGCCGTCATTATAACTTCCTCCAGGTTGGCGAAATCGTAAAGCGGCCATTCCCACGTTACCGTCCGGCCGTCGTCGCCCACGGTCCCGGTGGTGTCGACGACGCGGCCCGGCATGACCACCGTGTACGTAAACGTGTAACCTTCGAAAAGGGTGCGAGCTAGCTCTTCGCTTTCCTTCGTGGACTCTTCCGGTTCTTCCTCTCGTTCATTAAGGATAACCTGCTTAAATAGGAATTCGTTGCCGTCCTTTTGGAACGTCAATTCCTGGTTTTTGAAGACGCCGTGGCCGCTAAACCTTTCGACTTTGTCGAAGCCGAGGACGATATGAGTGTGTTCGCGGCGGTCGTCTCCCTCGCCCTCGACCTTGGCCCAATTTTCCTCGACCGTTACGCCCTTCAAGCCGGCGAAAGCGGGGTCCAGTTCGTCGCTGGCCTCGGGCGTTACGTTTTCCCCCGCGGTTTGGTCTCCTTCTTCGTCGCCGAAGTAGCGGACCCACGTATCCAGTACTATACGGCCGGAACCGTCGCTTTCGAAGGTGGTGTGCTGGTTGTACGAAATGCAACCGGCGACCAGGGGCAAGGTGCTGCATAACGCCAAGGCCTTTGCGAGACGACGCATATCTACCTCGCTTCTTACGATCACGCTTTGTCCAGGGCTTGGGCCAGATCGGCGATAACGTCTTCCGCGTCTTCCAAGCCGGCCGATATCCTTACGAAGCCGGGCGCCATGCCGGCGCCGGAGGCTCGCTCCGCTTCGAAGACGCCGTGGGTCACGCCCGGCGGATGTTGTACCAGCGTGAGCGGGTCGCCCAGGCTGACGGCGAAGATGCACAGCTCGAGCGCCCCGAGGAACCGCCGCGCCGCCTCCCCGTCGGCGAGCTCGAACGCCAAAATGCCGCCGAACTTACTCATCTGGCGCCGGGCGAGTTCGTGGCCCGGGTGGCACGGCAGGCCGGGGTAGTATACTTTCTGGACTTTTCCGTGGGTCGCGAGGAATTCTGCTATCGCCTGGGCGTTGGCGCAATGGCGGTCCATCCGCAGCGGCATGGTTTTAAGGCCGCGGATGAATTGGTACGACGTCGCCGGCGCCGGCGCGACGCCCAGGTCCTTGTAGAGCGTTTTCCTTATTTCGTGGAGCCGGTCCGCCGGCCCCGCCAGCACGCCGGCGATTACGTCGTGGCCGCCGAAGTATTTCGTGGCCGAGTGGACGACGAACGTCGCGCCCAGCTCGAGCGGCCGTTGGAGGTACGGCGTCGCGAAGGTGTTGTCGAAGACCGTCGGGACGCCGGCTCGAGCCGCGGCGCGCGACGTATCCTCGATATCCACCACGTTCAACAGGGGGTTGGACGGCGTCTCCAGGTAGACGAGCTTGGTCGCGGGGCGGATTGCCGCGGTGACCGCCGACCCGTCGGGGTGCTCAAGGTAGGTCAGCTCGACGCCGAAGCGGGGCAGCTGTTCGGCGAAGAAAATGGCGGTTCCGCCGTAGAGCTGGCGTTGGGTGACGAGGTGGTCGCCGGCGCCCACGTGCGCCAGGATCGTGGTCGCGATGGCGGCCATCCCGGAGTTGAAGGCCAGCGCCGCCTCCGCACCCTCCAAGGCCGCTACGTCCCGTTCGAAAACCGCGGTGGCGGGATTGGCGAAGCGGCTGTAGAAGTAGCCCTCGGTTTCGCCGGCGACCAGCGCCCGCCCGGCGTCGCCGAAGGGGAAGGCGAAGGAAGCCGTTTGATAGATGGGGACCGATAACGCGCCCGTATCGTCATCTACGGGCGCCGTGCCCCGCGCAGCGCGGGTATGGAACTTCGGCCGCTTCATGAAAGATGGAAATCGCTCGCCGTCGGGGTAAGGAATCGATACGGCGGGATTATAGGCTTACGGACGATGGTATGTCAAGCGTATTGTGGGGGGACAAGGGACATGGTACTCACCGGTTTCAGGTTCAACGAGGTCGAGGATGATAGGGGGCGGGGTAAACAGGTGCTCGGAGAGGCCGGGCCGCAAGGAGGAGGCGATTTGGAACGGAGACAGGTTCCCGCGGTGGC
>DATKVX010000002.1 GCA_035529855.1 bacterium | reverse complement strand
ACCCCGCTTCTTACGGGACCACTTATTGGCGTTTCATTAATACCGCGTCGGACTACGGGTGGTGCTACCAGATCGACCTCGGCGGCGCCACGGCCGTTGCGCCGGCGTCGTTGGGAAAGGTCAAAGCGCTTTTCCGGTAACCGGTATTTTCTCCGAACAAAAAGCCGCGTCCTAAGACGCGGCTTTTTTTATTCCACAGTTTGCCCTTCCCTTCGTCGCCTTGCCAGGTACCACCACCGCCGCGCGAACGCGCCCAGGTAGAACCGCCCCGAGACGGCCCATATCCCGATAAACATTCCCCACATCGCGCCGCCGGCCGCGTCCAGCGGGTAGTGGACGCCGACGTAGACGCGCGAGTACGAGACGACGAGCGCCACCGCGAAGAGCGCCGCGCCGACGCGCTTGTATTCCGTGAAGACGACGAAGGCGAAGGCGAACGTGTTCGCGGCGTGGGCCGACGGGAAGGCCGGCGACGGCGCCTGGTGCGGCAGCAGGAGGCGTACCGTCTCGAGCGCGAACGGCGGCCTGGCGCGGGCGAAGAGCGGCTTGAGGAGGCGGACCGTCGTCAGGTCCGCGAGGCCCACCGCCGCCGCCGCCGCGATTACGCAATATATCCCCGGCCGGCGGTAGCGCGCCGGCAGGTATATCGCCGTGAGGACGCCGGCGCCCAGGTAGAAATACTTGTGCGTAATGACGAGGAAGACGCCGTCCAGCGGCGGCCAGGCCAGCGTCTGGTTTATTAGGGCGAAAAGCGCCCGGTCGATGCCGACGACGAGGTCCAGCATCACCGTTCGCCTCGCAGCGTCGCGAGCGCCTCGAGCGCGGCGTCGTCGTAGGGGTCGAGCGCGAGGGCTTGCCGCGCGGCGTAGGCCGCGGCGCGGCCGTTGCCGTCCTGGATCTCGAGCCAGGCCAGCCCGTCCCAGACGCCGGCCAGCCGCGGGCAAAGCTCGAGCGCCCGTACGAACTCGGCTCGAGCGGGTTCGAAATCCTTCCGGTCGTACAGCTCGACGCCGTCGTTGTAGTGTTGCAGCGCGTCGTCGATGACCGCGTACGCGCGGTCGGTGAAGCTTTCGTCGTAGAAGCCGCCGGCCGCGGCCGGGCCGGTGAACAGCGGCGACGGCGGCCCGAGCCCCGGCGCCTCCCGGCCGGGTACGCCGACGAGGAAGACGCGCCACGATACCGTCTCGAAGACGGGCGTGAAGTGCTCGAGCCGGGCGGGTTCGAATTGCATACGGTACGCGCAGGAGCCTACCGGGACCTCGGTTGCGGCGCGGGCGTAGCGGATGGAGTCGGGGCCGCGGTTCATGACGAAGGCCGCGTGGTAGGCCACGTACGTCACGTCGTACTTTTCGCACACGCGGTAGAATTCTTCCTCGCCCTCGAAGATAGCCCGCCAGCACTCGTCGACCTTGGCCCGCATCCCCGGCGCCTCGTAGATGGGGTGGAGTACGACGGGCGTGGCGGCGTACATCAACAGCGTCGCCGACGCGGCGATAGGCGCGAGTACCGCCGTCTCGTCGCGGTCGGGCAAGTTGCCGAACCAGCGGATAAGGCGCCACTCCTCGTCGCCGACGACGGTGGCGTAGCCGCCCTCCGATTCGGCCGCGGCCTTGAGGAGTGACGTCCACGGCCAGGGTCGATACTCGTACCGGAACGCCTTCACCGCCTCGAGCGGGACGACCACGGCCGGTATCAAGAGCCAGGCCAGCGCGCGACGGCTCCTCACCAACCCGCCGTACCCGCCGGCGAGGACGGCTACGAAGAATATGAAGACGACGCTGAAGCGAGTATAGCCGGCATAGAGCAGGCCGAAGACGACGAAGAAGGCCAGCGTCGCGGCGCCGAGATAGCCGGACGGCGTCGCGAACCCCCGCGCGAATCTCTTGAAATGGCGGACGAGCGGGGCGGCGGCGACGGCGAGCGGCGGCCCCAGCAGCACGGCCGCGGCCGTGAGCGACGGCGAGTTCGCCGGGCCGGTCCATATCTCGCGCGCGGCGAGCGGCAGCGCCGTCGGGTCCGCCGGTTTCACCCCCAGGTACCGGATCTTGTACAATATCATCGTGTAGATGTGGGAATACTCGCCCGCGGCGGCGAAGGGTCTCCCCAGGCCGTAGGCGGCGGCGAAGAATATGACGAGCGCGGCGACGCGCTGCCACCATTTCAACCGCCACCGCCACCCGACCAGCGCGGCCGCCGCAACGGCGACGGCGAGCGCGAAGGACGGCGACGCCAAAAAGACCTTCTCGCGCAGCGCCGGGTGCAGGTACGCGACGGCCGCGGCGACGACCAGCGCGCCCGCGCCCCGGCCTACGTTCTTAGTTTCGTCCGACGCCAGCGCCGCCGCGGCCAGCGGCAGCGTCGCGAAGAAATAGAGGAAAGACGACCCGTGCCAACTCGCCAGCGCGAGGGCGAAGGCCGCGGCGCCGGCGGCGAACCAGCGCCACCCGCCCCCCTGAACCACCCTCACCTGGGAATACAGCGCGAAGAAGAATACCGGGAGGACGAAATCCTCGCGGAGGTAGTTGCCGCACGTTCGCAAATATATGGGGAGCGCCAGCGCGTATACCAGCGCCGCGAGCAGCGCGCCCCGCCGCGAGCCGAACGCGCGCCGCGCCCATAAATATACGACGAAGAGCGAAAGGCTGCTCCAAAGACATACGTGCCACCGGAGGAAAATCAGCGGGGGGACGCCGCGCACCAGCGGCCCGAGTAGCCGGTACGAGAGGCCGATGAAGGCGTCCTGTGTCAGGAAGAAGGAGCGCGCCGTATCGACGCCCTCCGGCCACTGCGCCGCCCGGTCCAGCGCCGGCACGTCTTCCCCGGTCGCGAACATGTACACGTACCGGAAGCGGAACGCGGGGTCCGAGGTGAAGTACGCGCCGACCGGCCAGTGGTACAATTTTACCGAGACGACGACGACGTAGAGCGCGACCAGCGCGGCCGCCGCGGCCAACGCGGGCCTGCGCGATACGAACTCGGATAGTGCCCGTAAGCGACGCAACTGATTGATATCCTTAAAGAAATTAAATCGGCGCAGTTTAACATAGGGGCGGGGCGCGCTCAACCGGGTTGTACCGGCGGCCTGGGGGGACAAGGGACATGGTACTCACCGGTTTCAGGTTCAACGAGGTCGAGGATGATAGGGGGCGGGGTAAACAGGTGCTCGGAGAGGCCGGGCCGCAAGGAGGAGGCGATTTGGAACGGAGACAGGTTCCCGCGGTGGC
>DATKVX010000001.1 GCA_035529855.1 bacterium | reverse complement strand
AGACTTCGGTAAATGCCTTAATCGTTTCGTCGGCTTCTTCCTTGGTAAATTCTCCTTGTGCCATCTCTTTTTCCTCTCCGGCGGGGGCGGCGCTCCATACCGCCCCCGCGCTCGTTGGGGTGTTACGGGTTAATCTTCCATATCCGCGCCGCAGCGCGGGCAAACGGCCTCGCTCGTCAAGCAGTCGCACTCGGGGCACGGCTGCAACTCGCCGCTCGCGCGGTCAACGTCGCGGTGCGTTACACCCGGGGGTAGGTAACCGTCGTCGCTCATTTCTTCCCCGCAGTCGTGGCCGGCACCGCTGCGTTGACGACTTGGCCGTCCTCGATAACGACGCCCACTTCGCCGGACGCATCGACTTTCTCTATCCATATCTGATAATCGTTCGCCGCAGCCATCTCGGCGATGACGCCCAGGTTGTCGTCGTCCAGGAGCGAGCCGTCGTGGATAATAACGACCTTGAGTTTGGGGTTCGCCGCCATCGCGACGGCGGTGGAAATGCGCGTTAGCTCGGCGGACGACGCCTGCTCGAGCGGCCGGCCGTCGTAGAGAACGCCATCCTCGTTGAACGATAGGCCGGGTACGGGGAAGGTCGCGCTGGCGAGCGCGGCGGCCTTCTTCTCGTCGTGGGCTTTTATATCGGCGTTGAGGTTCGCGGCGCCGGCCATCGCGGTATACAACTCCGCCTTGAGGTCGTCGTAGCGTTCGTTGGCCCGGCACTTCTCGTTGTCGGCCTCGATTGTGGCAAGCCGTTCCTTTAGCGCGTTTACGTCGACGTGCTCGCTCGCTGCGTGCCACGCTTTTAGCCTTTCCTCCTCTTGTTGGAGTTCCCGGATGTTCGTTTCTATCTGGCGGATTCGGTTGCCAGCTTGCATCCGTTCCCCGTTCGACCGTTCACCTTCGGCGATTTCCCCCGCGAGGTCGCCTGCTGAAATGAGCGCCGCCGGGGCGTCGTCGTACCGTTGTTGCCCGGCCAGCGCCCCCTCGAGCCGCTTAACGTCGCGGTTTACGTCCGTCCGCTCATCGAACAGTACCTTGCGCTCGACCGCTAAGGTGTCAAGGTCCAGCCCGAGATCAACTACTTCCAACAGCGCCCCGAGTTGGTCCCGCGCCTTCATCCGCGCGAACGCCAGCGGGTCGAAGGCGATTTTGCCGAACAGGCCGTCGAGGAGCTTTTGCGGCGTCGGGTACTCCGCGTTTGTGCCGGCGGCCTTGACCTTGAGGTATGTATTATCGGCGGTGAAGGTGCGCTCCACGACTATATCGCCGAGGTCGAGCCGTATAAAGCCGACGTCGGCGCCGTTGCGCAACGGCTTGTCGGGGATGGCCTCCTTGCCGCCGAGGGCGTAGACGATGGCGTCGAGAACCGAGCTTTTGCCCTGGGCGTTGCGACCCGTAACCAGCACGAGCGAGCCGTCGGGGTTTATCTCGACGACTCGGACGCGCTTGATGTTCGACGCCTCGAGTCGTAGGATTTTCATTTTCGCTTGCCTCCTGGTTTTTTGGGCGGGGCGGTCGCTGATGCGTTAATAAGTCGTGCTGCACCCGGCCGCCCCGCCGGTTATGAGAGTAGGTTCAGAATTCGGGGGCAACTGGTTCTTCCGGCGGCGTGTCCACGGGTTGCGCTACCGCCTGGCGCCGCATTACGGCCAGGAGACGCGTTGCGTCGTTGTGATAACGCTGCCATTCGGTCGGGTTGGTCTGGCCCGTCACCCGGAAGTACGGGACGAAGAATTTGCCCTGGTCGTTCTCGATCTGCTTGACGGTGATTTCGACGCGGAAGCAGTAGAGCGGCAGGTTCCGGGATCGCGCTGCGGCGATGAAGTAGTTCGCCGGCTTGATGGCGGTCTTGTAGACCTGGTAGATATACGGCATCTCGGCTTCGTCGAAGAAGAGTAAGTCGTAATTCTGGCGGCACTCCGGCGGTACGTTCGGGACCTTATCTCGGTCCCATTGCGAGTTCAGGCACTTGACGCACTCGCCGCCCGGTTCGCCGTCACCGTGTACGTTGTCGAATGAGCGGCACAGCGGCTGTTCGCCCTTTTTAACGCCCAGGACGCGGCTGAGGCCCATGCCGAGGATTACGCCGGTTATCTTCTCGTAGGTTTCGCCGGTGAGGTTGTTGTAGAACAGCCCCGGTTTATTGTCCGCCGCCGCGTCCGACATCGCCTGGATTATTGAGAGCCGCGGCAACGGCAACTCTTCGTCCGGCGGGTACTGCGACGGGTCGTCCGATGGTACGGCCGGCAGGTTGCTCCGCTGCTCCGCTGGTTCCACCACTACTTCCAACTCTTGACCTTTGTCCTTCGCCATTTCTTTTTCCTCCTGTTTAAAAAAGTATCGTTTAATATTTCTTCTTCTCGCGTGTTTTGAACATCTCGACCGCGCCGTCGAGGCCGAGGCACAACGGCGCGAAGCCGCACCACGAGCACTCGCGGCCGACGTTCATCACGTCGAAGTGCTCGCGTTCGTAGAAACGTATGAGCCCGGCAACCTTGCGAACGTAATCCTCGAAGGCGCGCACGTCGTCGAGCGTCCGCGCCGGCGCGTAGTAACGGAAGGCGTCGGGCTCCTTCGTCTTTTTGAGGACGGTGATGTAGAGGCCGTCG